>CALJNY010000191.1 GCA_937981515.1 uncultured Collinsella sp.
CAGGTGCGCTTGGCGGTGCAGAACCACTCGCCGTCCTGCTTGGACCAGGTGTACTCGGGCTCGCCCCAGTCATGGCCGATGGGGTCGAGGGCTTCGGTCTTGGTCTGAGGCTTAAAGCACTTTTGCGTAAAGGTTGCGGTGTAGGTCCTCTCGCCCTTCTCGGTGCAATTAGTCTTGTCCACGAAGGTCGCCTTTACGGTCTCCTCGATCGGCCATTTGCAGTAGCCGCACTTGGCGTGGCCGGTGCAATACCAGCCGTCATCCTTCTGCTCCCAAACGTAGTCGTTCTGGTCAACGAAGTGGTCCTCGTGATGACCGTCGGTGTAGTCGTGGGTGAGCATCGTCTTGTTGGACCACACCTTCGTGCCGTCGATGGTGACATCGGTACGGCCAGTGTTGTTGCCCTGCTTGCCACCAAAGCCAAAGAGCTGCGAGCAGGTAGTGTTGTCGCGTTCGGCCGTGACCTTATTGCTCCCGGTCACGTAAATATCGTACTTAAAATTCCCCATGTTCGAATCGTTGATATTGAGCGCCTGCTTATAAAGGCCCCAAAGCGCCTTCGAGTTGAACGTGCAGCTATTCACTTTAACGGTAATGTTATGGCTGCCCGCGCTGTAATCGGTATAGACATTGATGACTTTGCCACTGGCATTAAAGGTGCAGCTGTCAAACGTCATGGTCGGCGAGCTGTACGTCCAGATGGCGTAATCGCCATTCGGAGCGTTGAACGTCGTGTTCCTGAACTCGGCACCCTGATAGCCCCAGTAGAACGTCTTGCCGTTGATGACGCAACCATCGACGACGGTCTTGTTCGCGCGAATGAAGCCAAGATAGTTCGCAGAGCCGGAGCGCATCGTCATGTTCTTGAACGTAACGGTGCCGGCGCCGTCAAAGGAATAGTCGCCGTTGTACTCGGTGCCAAAAGTATCGGGGTTGGGAACCTCCGCACCGATGTTCCATGCGGTCTTGTCCGCGCTCAGACCCTCAAAGGTAAGGTCCTTGCCCTTGGTGTGGCCCGTGGAGCTCACGCCGTAGAGCGTGTAGTTGCCCTCGCCGAGCTTAATGGTGTCGCCACTTTGCGCCTCGGCGGTGGCGGTAGCAAGGTCGGTGTAGCTTTTTTCAGGGAAGCGGGGATTGGTAATCGTGCCGGGGGGCACCGTCTGCGAAAGCAGGCGATGCAACGCCCATCGTGACGAGCGCAACGGCAAACAGCGCTGCGGCCGCACGAGAGGCCGTTTTCAAAAACGACTTCATGCTGAGACTCCTTCCAGGCTAAAAGTATAAAATCAGCATAAATATTATAGCACTTCTGACTTTACTAAATCCCTATTTCGCGCCTGTATCGGTACGCCAATCTTTCTCGCGCTTCTTGCATATTTATTCCGCATACCTGCATCTTTGTTGCATCGGATTGCGCAACAAAGATGCATTTGGTTTGCCGGTGTGGTTTGCGCGATGGCACTTGGCGTGTCTATGGCCCAATGGGCTGTGCGCAAGACTGACTTTGACAGGGGGTCGGGATTGATCGCTTGCCGATAAACGCAGCGATGTTGCGCCTATCGCCCGCCATAGAAAAGTGCGATAACTGGGCGCACTGACGCGAATGCTCTTATGGGCTAGACTAGGCACCACGAAATACACGATGCGTTCGGGCGGCGCCGACTGTCCGATTAGCTTGGCAAGCATTGAGGGTGCATGCACATGAGCCAAGAGATGATGGACAAAACCTGTCGCGAGTTTGCCCAGGCGCTTGCCGCGCGCGAGCCGGTTCCCGGCGGCGGCAGCGCAAGCGCCTTTGTGGGCGCGCTGGGCGCCTCGCTTTGCGGGATGGTCGCTCGCTACGGGGCAACCAATCCCGCGCTTGCCGATCGCGCAGACGATCTGACGTGCGCATTTGCCCAGGCAGACGAGTTGGCACAGGAACTTGTGGGTCTGGTCGCCGAGGACGTTCGCGCGTACGGCCAGGTGTCTGCGGCATACGGTATTCCGCGCGAGGACCCGGCTCGACCGGCTGCGATTCAGGATGCGTTGCACGTGGCCGCCATGCCACCGTATCGGATTATGGACGCCTGCGGCCGCGCGCTGGCGCTGCTCGAGGACATGGCCGATAAGGGCTCGCGCCAACTGCTGTCCGATGTGGCATGCGGTGCCGTGTTCTGCCGCGCCGCCATGCAGGGCGCGAGCCTGACGCTCTTCGCCAATACCACGTCTATGAAAGACCGGGCGCGCGCCGAGGAGCTCGAGGCGGCGTGCGACGAGCTGCTGGATACGTGGCTACCGCGCGCCGATGCGCTGGCGCGCCGCGCAGCCGACGCCGCCAGGAAGAGGGGATAGCCATGGCCGAGCTGCTCAAGGGTGCTTCCGTTGCCCGTGCTTTGACCGAGGAACTTGCCGCTCGTTGCGCCGCCCTGCGCGAGCGCGGCGTTGTTCCGACACTGGCCATCGTTCGTGTGGGCGAGCGCGAGGACGATCTATCCTACGAGCGCGGCGCCCTCAAGCGCTGCGAGAAGGTTGGCATCGAGGCTCGCCGCGTTTTGCTTCCCGCCGACGTTTCGCAGGATGAGCTGCTGGCGGCTATCGAGGGCATCAATGCTGACCCTGCTGTTCATGGCTGCCTGCTGTTTCGTCCGTTGCCTGCCGGCCTTGACGAGG
>CALJNY010000192.1 GCA_937981515.1 uncultured Collinsella sp.
AGCTCGCCGTGGTCTCGCCCTCAATATTGGGGTTGGTGGCGATGATGACCTCGTGGATGTCCTCGTGGCCCAAGCGTGCCAGCAGCTCTCGAATGTGCAGCTGCTCGGGGCCAATCTTGTCCATGGGGCTGATCACACCGCCCAATACGTGGTAGAGGCCGTGGTAGCTGCCCGTGCGCTCGATCGCCTGGACGTCGCGCGGCTCGCCCACAACGCAAATGCGAGTGGTGTCGCGCATCGGGTCCTGGCAGATGGAGCACTCATCGGCCGTGGCGTAGTTAAAGCAACGACTGCAAAAGTGGACCTCCTGCTTGACCTCCAGGATGGCCTCGGCCAGGCGGCGGGCCTCCTCGGCATCGGCCTCGAGCAGGTAATAGGCGATGCGCTGGGCCGACTTGGGACCAATGCCCGGCAGACGGCCCAGCTCATCGAGCAGTTTTTGCAGACTGTGATTCGCACTCATATATATGCGTGTCTTAGAACGGCATGCCCGGGATGTTGAGGCCGCCGGTGATGGCGCCCATCTGCTTGTTGGCGAGCTCGTTGACGCCGCGGACGGCCTCGTTGACGGCAGCCATGATCATGTCCTGCAGCATATCGACATCCTCGGGATCGAGGGCATCGGGGTCGATGGTGAGGTTGACGAGCTCCATCTCGCCGCTGACGGTCACCTTGACCATACCGCCGCCGGCAGAGGCGTCGACGGTCTGGGACTTGAGGTTCTCCTGCGCGGCGGCAAGCTGCTCCTGCATCTTGCGAGCCTGCTTCATCATCTGCTGCATGTTCATACCGGCCATGATGGCTCCTTTACGTGCGGCCGCACGCCGAGCTGCAAGGGCAGCCGGAGCACGGCGGGACTTTCAAACTCAAAAATCGTACCACGGCGCGCGGCGAGAGAGCGGGGCGGACGTGTTACCTCAGTCGATATACATGTCCTCCAATACAAACCGCACTCAAAGATTATGCAAGGTCGAATTATGCAAGGTTGCATAATATCGCACACTCAATCTAGTAGAGCCGAATCCGGCATTTCATGTGCGCCACTAAATAGCTAAATGCCGAACCGCTGCTCGAGGCGGCGCACATGGCGGCAGGGTATAATTTGATTGCCATAGATAGTAATTTGGAGGTGCCCCATGAATGCCCCCAACGCGCTCCAAAACATCCGCTCAAAACACCCCGTTGCATATGTGGTTCTCTATCTCTTTGTCGGCTGGACATTGCTGGTTGTCATCACCCATGCCATAGCTTTTGGAGCAGAACTGCTGATAGCCAGCTCGGACCAGCCCGTCGTCAAATGGGAGACGACCGATGAGTGCACCGACGGAACCCGAACCGTCTACTACAACAGCCCGTCCCTCTATCAAGAGTTCAAGGTCAAGATAAAGGACTTCAAGATTGTCGATGCCGAGCTAGGCGTTTATTTGGCAATCGGAGCAACCATTAACGCCGAGCAAGTCGAGTACACGGACAGCCATGCGACGTATCGTATCGACCTCAGCATCCTAGGCCGACCGTCACGCACCTGTCTGCTCAAATGCGACATACGCGGCACCACACTACACATGTCCGAAATACAGATGCGCCCGGACAAGGGGTCCTCTTCTTGAGCAGTATACCCGCCTGCGCAGCTACTCCACCGGCTTGAAGATGGTGGCCTGGCCAAAGACGCTGCGGATGAGGGCCTTGGCCTCGTCCTCGGTCTGCGGGATGCTCGGGGCTGCGCCCTGATGGCCGAAGGGGCTGCCAGCACCGGGATTGGATTCCCAGGGAGCGGCGGGGACGTCGTCGTTTGCAGAGGCTGCGGGTGCCACAGCAGCGGCCTTGGTCGCGGACGCCGCACCCGGCACGTCGAACGGTGGCAGAGCGTCCCCGCCGGCATCGGCAGCAAAACCACCGACCATAGCATCGTCGTAGGGCACCTGCTCGGATTCCCATGGCGCAGCCTGCGCAGGCGGCTGAGCCATGGGGACGGACGCGCGCTCGGGCGCTCGGGGCGCGGGCTCGGTCGGGAGCTTGCCCGTGGCAGGAGCACCGGCAGGGTTGTCGGAGCGCAGCCAAGGGGCCTTGGCCAGGTCGGATGACTTGGGCGCAGGCGCGGCAGCGGACTTGGGCGCGGGGATCGGAGCAGCCGGTTTGGGCGCCGCGGGCTTAGGCGCCGACGGGGTCGATGCCGCTACCGGTGCCGTTTGCTGCTGCGACGCGCTGGCGCTCGAGGATGCAGGGGCCGCCGAGAACACGGGTTGCGGGTCCGCAGATGCCGCAGCCCGTGCAGATGGAGAATGCTCCTCATGTTGAGGAGCCGGCGTGCCACCCCCATCCAGGACATAGTCGACGGTGCGACGACCGAAAACCGCGCAGACCGTCGGCAGGACCACCGACTGCGTATCGGCGCGACCGAGCATCTTAATGGCAAAAGTCGAACCCGCGGGGAACGAGACCGTAAGCTTGGAGCCGTCGTCGGCCGTGGCGCGGGCGTTGAGCAAAAGCCCTGCGTAGGAAGCCTGACGCGCCTTGACACGCTCGACGACCTCGGCCCATTTGCGCTGCAGCTCTCCGGCATCCTCGACCGCGGGCGTCTCGGCAGCACCGGCGGCGGCAACCTGGGCGGCATTGTTGGGCTGGGGCTTAGGTGCCGGAGCGGTGGCAGG
>CALJNY010000193.1 GCA_937981515.1 uncultured Collinsella sp.
CGAGGAGGTCTCGGGCGAGAACTACATGGACGTGTTCTATCCCAAGTATCAGGTCACCATGGACATGATGAACTTCGCCGGCCCCAACTCCAAGTTCATGCACTGCCTGCCGGCCACCCGTGGCGAGGAAGTCGTCGACGAGGTCATGGACGATCCCGAGCGCTCCCTGTGCTGGGTCGAGGCCGAGAACCGCAAGCACTCCATCCGTGCTCTCCTTGCCGCCCTGGGCAAGCGCACTCCGCTCAACGACGAGGGTGTCGAGTACTCTGCCAAGGCTGAGCTCCACGCCGCTCTCGAGGCTCTCGAGCAGCTCTAAGCCTCAAGGCTTCTAAAAGCACGTTTGCGGGCGGTGGATGCTCGTCTCCTGTCGCCCGCTCACCGAGGCCCAAGCAATTGCCTTAATACCTTAGGGCCTCGAATCTGTCCAAGACTGAGCAAAGGATTAAATATGAGTGACGGAAAGAAAAAGCTTTCCTTCCTGACGGTCATTTCGACCATCATCTGCGTCGTCTTCGTTTGCGAGGCCGCCGCTCCTGCTGCTGCCATCGGCAACCAGCAGTTCTTCTGGTGGATCTTCCTGATCCTGACCTTCCTGCTCCCTTACGGCATGGTCGTCGCCGAGCTCGGCACCACCTATGACGGCGAGGGCGGCATTTACGACTGGGTACGCGATGGCCTGGGCGACAAGTGGGGCGCCCGCATTTCGTACTACTACTGGGTCAACTACCCGCTGTGGATCGCCTCGCTGGCGACCATGTTCCCCGACATCCTGGGCATGGTCTTTGGCGTCGAGTTCAACCTGGTCGCCAAGATGGGCATCGAGCTCGCCTTCGTGTGGATCGTCTACCTCATGGGCCGCTCCAAGGCGGCCGACTCCGAGTGGGTCCTCAACGGTGGCGCCCTGATCAAGGTCGCCGTTGCCGTTATCGTCGGCGCCCTGGGCATCTGGTATGCCATGGAGAACGGTTTCGCGAGCGACATGTCCGCCGCCACCTTCCTGCCCGAGCTCACCAACACCAACGCCCTGGGCTACCTGTCCATCATCATCTTCAACTTCATGGGCTTCGAGGTTATCTGCACCATGACCGATGACATGGCCGATCCCGCTCGCGATATCCCCAAGGCTATCGTCGTCGGTGGCGTGGCTATTGCCGTCATCTACCTGTTCGCTGGCTTCGGCATCGGCGCCGCCATCCCGGCCGACTCCATCGACCCCGACTACGGCATGATCGTCGCGGTCCAGACCATGGTGGGCGATTCCGTGCTCTTCAAGGTCATCTGCATCGCCTTCCTGATCACCCTGTTCGCCAACATGGCCGCCTGGTCCTTCGGCGTCAACTCCGTCGCCCGCTACGCCGCCGAGCACGGCAACATGCCCAAGGTCTTCGCCTCGATGATCTCCGAGGACGACATGCCCAACGGCGCCAACCTGGTCAACGCCGTCGTCGCCTCCCTGGTCCTCTGCCTGCAGCTCGTTCCCGTCGACGCCATCTCCAACGGCGTCTTCTGGATGCTCTTCGGCACCTCCGTCGTCTTCCTGCTGCTCACCTACATCCCGATGTTCCCGGCGTTCCTCAACCTCCGCAAGAACGACCCGAACCGCGAGCGCATCTTCACGTTCCCGTTCAAGGGCGCGATGATGAAGGTCATGCTGGCCATCCCCTGCATCGAGCTGATCCTGGCCATCGTCGCGACGCTGGTGCCGTTCTCCGCCGCCGAGGTCGGCGAGAAGGTCCCGATGATCATCATCTTCATCGTGCTCGTGCTCATCGGCGAGGTCGTCCGCGTCGTCAGCGCCAAGGGCCGCGAGACCGAGTACAAGGGCCTCACCCCCGAGCTGGCCGCCCAGCGCCTCGCCGAGGAGGCCGAGGAGAACTAGGGCACCCGGCCCCGGGCGCCCCGGCCTCCCCGGGGGCGCGCCCGGGCGACGGGTCCGCCAACCATTCCCCGGGGCGGGCGATAGCTCCGGCAGCCGCCGACCGCCCCGACCCCTCTCCCGTATCCCTCGTGCGTCCCGTCTCCGCGCACCTGGCTACGTCGTCGCCCGCCGGTGCGACTCCGTGAAAACCGGCGCCGGGCGCCCCGCCCTCTGCCGGGGTACGGGCGCCCGCCATCTCTTGGTCCTAGGCCGCGGGCAGCCCGCCCGCGGCAGACGATCGTCCGGTTTGGAGGAAATCTTATGCGTACGATCACCGAGTCCGAGTCCACCCCGAGGGCCGACGGCTTCTTCATGCCCGCCGAGTTCGCCCCCCAGGACCGCGTGTGGATAGGCTGGCCCCACCGCACCGACACCTGGGCCCACGGCGCCAAGCCCGCCCAGAAGCAGTATGCCGCCATCGCCCGCGCCATCTCCGAGTTCACCCCGGTCTATATGTGCGCCAACCAGGTCGACTACGCCAACTGCAAGGCCGTCTTCGAGAACGACGAGAACGTCACCGTCGTCGAGATGACCACCGACGACGCCTGGTTCCGCGACACCGGCGCCACCTACGTCATCAACGGCAAGGGCGATAAGCGCGCCAACCACTGGCACTTCAACGGCTACGGCGGCCTCATCGACGGCCTCTACTTCCCGTGGGACAAGGACGAGCAGATCGCCCTCAAGATGGCCGAGCTCTCCGGCTGCCGCCGCTACCGTCCCGACGACATGATCCTCGAGGGCGGCTCCATCACCGTCGACGGCGAGGGCACCCTCGTCGTCACCGACCAGTGCCTCCTGTCCCCCGGCCGCACCTGCTCCGCGGTGCTCGAGGAGGAGGAGGACCCCGAGTCCCTCTGGCCCAAGTACCGCAAGAAGTTCGAGCCCTGGAGCGAGGAGCTTAGCGAGTACATGACATATCACCTCAAGGACTACCTCGGTGTCGAGAAGGTCATCTGGGTAAATGAGGGCAT
>CALJNY010000194.1 GCA_937981515.1 uncultured Collinsella sp.
CCAGGCAAACCGCCATGTACCGCCGGCGCGAATACACCACGCCCTCGGCGCAGGCGTAAATCATGCAGGTTTCGAGATTTGCCCCAAAGGTCACCCGGGCACCGGCGGGCGCAAACAGCTTAAAGAACACCGCGTGCACCAGCTCGTGCACGGCAAATGACGCCGCCGAAACCGCAGCCAAGCCGACTATCCAGCCCAAGACCGTGGTCCAGCCGCCCGCGTCAGCCGCATCCAAGTCCGCAGGCCCACCCAGCAGCATAAACACCGGCACCAGGCACACGGCAAATGCGCCGAGCACGGCCATCCCCCACACAAAGCAGGCGTGCAGAAAATCCTCGTCCTCAAACGCATGTATGTTGGAAATCTCATTCATAGCATCTTAGGATAGCGCCCCTGCCACGTACCCGTCCGCATGTGCGATAATGTCGAACGATATGCACGAATTGACCACCGCGTCGCCAGGCCTTGCGCCCGGCCGCGCCCTTACCATATGCGAAGGAGTCCCATGGCATCCAAATACTCCATGAACGACCGTCCCAGATGGCCTCGCCGCGCCATCGTTACCGCCGGCGAGCCCTACGGCAACAAGGGCCTTCACTTTGGCCACGTCGGCGGCGTCTTTGTCCCGGCCGACTTCTTCGCCCGCTTCCTGCGCGACCGCCTGGGCCGCGAGAATGTCATCTTCACCTCGGGAACCGACTGCTACGGATCGCCCATCATGGAGAGCTACCGCAAGCTCAAGGAGAACGAGGGCTACGACAAGTCCATTAGAGAGTACGTCGAGTCCAACCACTCCCGCCAGGCCACGACCCTCAACAACTACAACATCAGCTGCGATATCTACGGCGGCTCGGGCCTTGAGCCGGCGGCCCAGATTCACAACGAGGTGACCGCCGAGATTATCGAGCGCCTGCACGAGCAGGGCACCATCTCCAAACGCTCCACGCTGCAGTTCTACGACGCCAAGGCCGGCACGTTCCTCAACGGCCGCCAGGTGATTGGCCGCTGCCCCATCCAGGGCTGCAAGTCCGAGAAGGCCTATGCCGACGAGTGCGACCTGGGTCACCAGTTTGAGCCCGAGGAGCTCATCGCGCCCAAGAGCCAGCTCACCGGCGAGGTGCCCGAGCTGCGCCCGGTCGACAACCTCTACTTCGACCTGCCGGCCTACCTCGACTTTATGAAGACCTATACCGCCAAGCTCGCCAAGAACCCGCAGGTTCGCTCCGTGGTCTCCAAGACCATGGAGGAGTGGCTGCTGCCGGCTCAGCTCTACATTCAGAACAAATTCCGCGAGGCTTTCGACGCCGTCGAGGACCAGCTGCCCGAGCACACCGTGCTGGAGCCCGAGGGCAACAAGAGCAGCTTTACCGTCACCTTCCCCAGCTGGAAGGAGCGCGACGACGCCCACGCGGTGCTCGCCAACGGCGGCGTGCGCTTCCGCAGCGGCAAGGCGCTCGTGCCCTTCCGCATCACCGGCAACATCGACTGGGGCGTTCCGGTGCCCGAGGTCGACGGCGTGAACGACGTCACCTGCTGGTGCTGGCCCGAGAGTCTGTGGGCGCCCATCAGTTACACCCGCACCGTGCTCGCACGCGATGCCAAGGCCGCCGGCGTAACCGAGGGCGTCGCCGCCCAGGACGCCGCCCTCATGGGCGAGCCCGCCGCCGATTCCACGCAGGTCCCCGCGCCCACCTACCAGCACAGCTCGCTCGACTGGCGCGACTGGTGGTGCTCGGATGACGCTCAGATCTACCAGTTCATCGGTCAGGACAACATTTATTTCTACTGCATCGCGCAGACCGCCATGTGGGAGGCCCTGGGCTGGGGCCTCACGCAGAGCACCGTCAGCGCCTGCTACCACCTGCTCTACATGGGCAAAAAGGCCAGCTCGTCCTCGCAGACGCCTCCCCCGCCGGCAGACGATCTGCTCAACCACTACACCTGCGAGCAGATGCGTGCACATTGGCTGTCGCTCGGCCTATCCGAGAAGCCGGTGAGCTTTAGCCCCAAGGCATACGACACCCGCGTGACCGGCAAGGACAAGGACGGCAACGAGGTGCGTGCCTGCGACGACAAGCGCGTTATCGACCCGGCCCTTAAGGAGAGCGCCCTTTTGACCGGCGTCTTCAACCGCTTGGCCCGCAGCTGCTTCTACGGCGTCGCCATCAAGAAGGGCGACGAGAGCCCCTATCGCAACGGTTGCATCCCCGCCGGTGCAGCCTCTGCTGCCGTGGTCGAAGCCGCCCAACAGGCAGCTCTCGCCTTTGAGCAGGCCATGTACAAGTTCGAGACGCACCGCGCGCTCGCCGTGTGCGACGACTACCTGCGTGCCGCCAACAAGCGCTGGAGCGACGCCTCCAAGGCCGCCAACAAGCTCGAGGGTGAGCCGGCCAACGTCGCCATGACGCAGACCCTCGTCGACGCCTTTACCGAGCTGCGCGTGGCGACCGTGCTCATGCACGGCATCGTCCCGGCCGGCTGCGAGCTCATCTGCGAGTACTTCGACGTCGATCCGGTCGCCTTCTTTAGCTGGGATAACATCTTTGCCTCCACGGACGAGTTTGTAGAGAGCTTGGGCGAGAAGCCCGGCGAGCACCGCGTGAAGCCGCTGCCCCCGCGCTTCGACTTCTTCAGCAAGCACGAGAGCCAGTACTAGGCCAACGCCAAGGCAGAGTAGTCAATTTGGGACGGTGCTATTTTAGCTACCCCGTCCCAAATTTAACTGCAACGCCTGCCGAAACGGACGGGTAGCTAAAATAGCCCCGTCCCAAATTGACTACTTTTAATGGAATGGGAAGGAAAGACGGATGTCCAAGCCGCGTCGTCGTAAGCAGAAAAAGCAGGTCAAGGCCGAGCTCAAGCTCAGGCAGTTTGCCGCTACCGAGCTTTCCGACCAGCTTGCCGCCCTTCCCTGCGCCGCCGACCTGCCGCGCTTTATGGTCGACACGGTCGCAGGCGCCTATGCACCCGCCGATGCCGAGCTCATGATCGAGGGCTTTGGCGCCGCGGCCACACGCCCAGTCACACTGCGCGCCAACACGCTCAAGGCGACCGCCGAGGACATCGCCGCCGCACTCGACGAGGCTGGCATCGCGCACCAAACCGTTACCTGGTATCCGGACGCCTTCATCCTGCCCGAGGCCCAGGTTTCCGACCTGTGGGATCTCGACATCTACCGCGACGGCAAAATCTACTTGCAAAGCCTGTCGTCCATGATGCCGCCTTTGGT
>CALJNY010000195.1 GCA_937981515.1 uncultured Collinsella sp.
CGTAGAACACGGTCTCGGTATCGTCGCGCTCGCGCAGGGCGCCCGTCGGGCAATGCGTGATGCACTGACCGCACGCGACGCAATCGGTCTTGCCGATCGGCGCACGCCCGCGGGTACCCACGGCGGTGTGCGTGGCGCGGTTGGTCAGGTCCCAAATCCCTAAGCCCTGCACGTTCTCACACACCTTGATGCAACGCATGCATTTAATGCACTTGTCGTTATCGCGGATGATGGGAAAATCGAAATCCCAGCCCTCACCCGCCAAATGCCGTTGATACGGCAGATAGAAAATGCCCAGGTCGTTGGCGATGGTCTGCAGGTTGCAGTTACCACTGCGCACGCAGCTCGTACAGCGCGAGTCGTGCTGGGACAGCAGCAGCTGCACGTTGGTGCGACGCGCCTCGCGGGCCTTGGGGCTGTTGGTGTGGACCACCATGCCGTCGAGCACGTAGTTGTTGCAGGCGGCAACCAGCTGGTCGCAGCCCTCGACCTCGACCACGCACACGCGGCAGCCGCCGATCTCGTTTAGATCGCGCAGGTAGCACAGGGTGGGAATCTGAATGCCGGCGGACTTGGCCGCATCCAGGATCGTGGTGTGCTCGGGCACCACGACTTCACAGTTATCGATAATGAGCCTGACCATGTTGTGCGCTCCGTTTTCGGTGTTGTCGCCGACAGTGGTTTTGTTGAGCTCTACCATTCCAGGTTCCTCCCTCCGCGGAACGCGCCAAAGCCAAAGTGGTCGCAACGCAGGCAGCGACTCGCCTCTTGGCGTGCCTCTTCCTCGGTAAGGCCCTGTTCAACCAGATTCCAATCGTGAATGCGCTCGCCGGCCTCGCGCTCGCCCAGCTCGCAGCGGCCGCACTCATGCTTGCCCTTAAACTGAACGGTCGGCAGCTCCACGTCGAGCTTAATCTTATGGTCGAAGCCCAGGTAGCGGTCGATATTTGCCGACGCCACGCGGCCGGCGTTGATGGCACGGATGACGGTGGCGGGACCGGTCTGGCAGTCGCCGCCGCTAAAGAGGCCATCGAAGTCGGGCACGGCGCCGTCCGAATCGGTGACGACGCGACCCCACTTGCAGGCGATGCCCATGTCCTCAAACGGCTTGGAGTCGATATCCTGGCCAATGGCCACGAACACGCGCTCGCAGGGAATGACCTGTTCGGGCGTGGCGGCGGCACGCGGGGCCGGGCGCCCGCGGCGGGGCTCGCCGATAATCTGCGGCTGCACGCGCAGGCCGCTCACGCGACCGTCCTCGCCTGTCTCGATACCGAGCGGAGCCGTGAGCTCTAGAACCTCGCAGCCCTCGGCCTGGGCACCGGCAATCTCGGCGTCCTGGGCCGTCATATCGCAGATGCGGCGGCGGTAGACGATGCTCACTTTTTCGGCACCGCAGCGCACGGCAGAGCGCGCCACGTCCATGGCCACGTTCCCGCCGCCGATGACGCACACGCGCTGGCCGCTCAGATCGGGCAGCTCGTCGTCACCGATGGCGCGCAGCATCTTGACGGCCGACTCCACGCCGGGCGCTTCTTCGCCCGGAAGGCCGAGCTTCTTATCGCTGTGGGCACCGATGGCCAGGTAGACGGCATCGAACTCGTCGCGCAGACGGGCGAGCTCCTCGCCGTTCACGGAGTGGTCGAGTTCTACATCGATGCCGGCGCTCAAGATCCAGTCGACCTCGGCCTGCAGGCGCTCGCGCGGCAGACGATAGCTGGGAATGCCATAGCGCAGCATGCCGCCCAGGTGGTGGCGCTGCTCAAAGATCGTTACCTTGTGGCCCATCACGGCCAGGTAGTAGGCGCAGGAAAGACCAGCCGGGCCGCCGCCGATCACGGCGACGCGCTTACCGGTGTTGTCCACTACATGCGGCTTATAGTCGTTGAGGTCACTGTGCTCAACGGCAAAACGCTTAAGGGCGAGGATATTCATGGGGTCGTCGACCATGCCGCGGCGGCAGTGCATCTCGCAGGGATGCTCGCACACCAGGCCGCAGACGAGCGGCAGCGGATTGTTCTTGCGGATGACCTTGACGGCATCGGCATAGCGGCCGGCCTCGACGAGCGAAATGTAACCGGGAATGTCGACGTGCGCCGGGCAGCCCGAGACACACGGAACGCGGGCCTCGCGGTCAAAGCCACAGGAGTGCTCGCGGATGTGGTGCTCAAAATCGTCGCGGAAACCGCGGATAGCCGTAAGCGCCATGGCGCCTGCCTCGTAGCCGATGGCGCAGTCGCTTGAAAGGTAGATGGTGCGGGCCGTGCGCTCAATCAGGTTGAGCGTGGACTCGTCGGCACGCCCTTCGAGTACATCGGCGAGCAGGTCACTCAGCGCGCTCAGGCCAACGCGGCAGGGCGTGCACTTGCCGCAGCTCTGGGTAGAGCACAGGTTGACGAGCGCTGCCGTAAACTCAACGGGACACGGGGCGAGCGAACTCACCGCCAGACGACGTCCGAGCGCATCGTGCAGGTCGTCCATGACGGCCTGAGCGTGGCTGCGTTCCATTACATGCAGTCGAGCCATAAGATCCCCTCTCACATGGCAGCCCGGAGGCGAGACCGGGCGAAATTGCTACACGCACAACACTGACTTATAAAATTGTTTGGCAGCGACACGGTTCGGCAAGCGGTATGAAACGTCGTCCCCAGCGGTGAAAAAGGACATTACCGCAGATAAATGCCATATTTGATAAAACGCGTTATCAAATGACAATGCCCCGTCCGCGCAAACACGCGAACAGGGCATTGATCAAGTTTTACGGTCAGCGACTCTTTTGTGCCAGCGACCTTCTGTCTTTAGCTAAGCTCGGGCCAGTAACCCTTGTTGGCCTCGATCATGTCGTCGAGAACTTCCTTGGCGACGTTCATCGACGGCACGGTCTTGTTGAGCGTAAAGGCCTTGAGCGCCTTCTCGTACGAACCCTCGATCGTAGCCTCGACCACGAGCTTCTCGGAGTTCAGCTGCTGCATCATGAGACCCTGCTGGAACAGCGGAATGTTGTCGCGGCTGATGACCTCGGGGCCGTTCTTGCCAATGTAGGCAGGCAGCTCGACCATAGCGTCGTAGGGCATGTTGGGGATAGCGCCCTTGTTCTCGCAGATGACCAGGAAGCGCTGCTTGGTGTCGTTCTTCAGAGCGATGGCCAGGTCGGCAATCCAGTCGCCGTGGCTGCCCGCATAGAACGTGCTCTCGTCGATCTCGCCCGTCTTCTCATAGTGGTCGATGCCGTCGAAGAGGTTCTTCTCACGCGTCTCCTCAACCTCGTTTGCGCGGGTGCGCTCGGGGTTGGAATGCTCGACGAACTCCTTCTGCTGCAGGTAGTAGTTCAGATACGTGTTGGGCAGGTACTCCGGGAAGCACTCCATGATCTCGTACTCGCCCTTCCAGACGTAGTACCAGCTGCCCTTGGTGTGGCGGTTCTGCTCGGGGTGCTCGTCGACGGCCTCCTCGGGCTTCTTTGCCATGAGCGAGCCCATGCCCTTGAGGTAAGAGTCGGGCAGCAGAATCTCATGCTCCTTGATGTACTCGCGCAGCTGCGGGAGCACCTCCTCGCCCTTGTGGCGGATCGAGGTGAACCAACCAAAGTGGTTGAGGCCAAAGTAATCGTACTCGACATCCTTCTTGTCGATATCGAGCGCGGCGCAAACCACGTCGATGATCGCGATCGGCATGTCGCAGATGTTGATGATACGAGCGTTGGGACGCAGCACGCGGCAGCCCTCGGAGACGATGGCGGCAGGGTTGGAGTAGTTGAGAATCCAGTAGTCCTTCTTGGCGTACTTCTCAACGTCATCGATCAGCTCGACCATGGGGAAGATGGTGCGCATGCCGTAGGCAAGGCCGCCGCAACCGCAAGTCTCCTGGCCCACGCAGCCGTGACGCAGCGGAATCTTCTCGTCCTGCTCGCGCATGGCGTAGCCGCCCACGCGCATCTGGGCAAACACGAAGCTCGCGTCGGTAAAAGCCGTCTTTTTGTCGGTGGTCACCGTGAGCTTGATGTCCAGGCCGAGGTCCTCGTGCAAAATCCAGTCCACGAGCACGCCGACCTTGCGCTGGCGCTCCTCGTTGATGTCGTACAGACGAATCTCGTCAACGTCGAGCTCGTCCTTGCGCAGGGCGATGGACTTGACGATGCCGGGGGTAAAGGTGGATCCGCCACCACACAGAGTAATGATCATTGTTTACTGCTCCTTCTCAATTGCGTTTTCGACCTTGTCGCGCATCTCGGCGACCTTCATGCCAAAGATGATCTGGATATTATTGCCGTTGCGGTTGATGCCGCTGTTGGGCACGTGGTTGATGAGGTCCTCATTGATGAGGTCCGGGTTCTTAACGTTCACGCGGAGACGCGTAAAGCAGTTCTCGAGCTCCTCGATGTTGTCCTTGCCGCCAAGACCTGCGACCAGGTCGGCAATACCTGCATCGACGCCCTCTGCGAGAGCCGCGGCAACGGCGCCCTGCTTCACCGCGACAGACGCGGCGGCCTCGCCCTCGGCAACGGACTCGGCGAGCTCGGACTCCTCCTCGCGGCCAGGCGTGTGGAGGTTGAGCTTCTTAATAAGGAAGGTGAAGAGGAAGAAGTACAGAGCGGCGTTGACGACTCCAAGCACCAGCATAACCGGCCAGTTGGTCTTGTCGACACCCAGGACCAGGTTGGACACCACGATGTTGATGATGCCGCCTGCAGTCGAAGCGGGCACGGAGAGGACCTTGAGCAGGACCAGGAAGATGCCTGAAAGAACCGAGTGAACGACAAAGAGCACGGGAGCGGCAAAGACAAAGAGGAAGTCCATGGGCTCGGTCACGCAGGAGAGCACGGCGGTGATGATCAGCGGGATGATAACGGCCTTGGTCTTATCCTTGTTCCCCTTGTAAGCGGTGAAGATAAAGGCGAGACCGATGCCGATGTAGGGCCACAGGTTGTTGAAGGTGTAGCTGTTGAAG
>CALJNY010000196.1 GCA_937981515.1 uncultured Collinsella sp.
AAACGATGCTTACAACGGGCCTGCCCGCATCATCTCAATCAACACGTCGGAGCACAAAGGCACGCGTAAGTCACCCGTCGCCGACGGGCACGACACCGTCATCGAGCAGTTTGGCCTCGCCTCCGATGCGCACGCCGGGCATTGGCACCGTCAGGTCTCTTTTTTAGCTGCAGAGTCTATCCAGACGGCACAGGCGCGCGGGCTCGATGTGCGCGAGGGCGACTTTGGCGAGAACTTCACCACCCAGGGTATCAACCTGCTCTCACTCCCCTTGGGCACGCAGCTCAAGCTCGGTAGCGAAGTGCTCGTCGAAATCAGCCAGATCGGCAAAGTCTGCCACACACGCTGTGCCATCTACTATCTCGCCGGCGACTGCATCTTCCCTCACGAGGGCATTTTTGGCGTCGTGCTGCAGGGCGGAGAAGTCCATGCCGGTGACGACATACAGGTGATCAGGCTCGGCGACGGCACCTGTTCCTTCACTCCCGCCGAGGCACTCAAAGAGGTGGAGCGGGCTCGCCGCGAAGGAACCCTATAGTTGCAAAACCCCACGTTGAGGTAGCTTTTACAAGCAAGAATCCCGTTACAACAGGGTGCCGTAACGTTAAAGTTGAACTCTATGGTTTCTCAACAATTCACCATTCCCGCAGGTCAAGGCCAAAGCCTCAAGTTCAACTTGACCCTTTAGAACCTTTAAGGTTCAAGTTGAGGTCGAAAGCAGTAGTAGAATACACCTCGACCAATAACCTACGATTGATTGCAGAGGGACTGGATGCAGCATTCGAACCATCGCACCGCAGCGCTCATCGCGTCGAAGCCGGCTCGTATCATCACGAGCGCCGCGCTCGCCGTCGCGCTGACGGCCACGCCGATGCTCTCCCCCGTCGCGGCCTATGCCGCCTCGCAGGCAACGCAGGATCAGCTTTCCGCCGCCCAGAAAAAAATCGAGGACGCTACGAGCGCCTACAACGACGCCCGAACCAAGCTCGAGGATCTGCAAAAGCAGATCGACTCCAATGAGGCGAACATCGATAAGATTGAGGCCGAGCTACCCGAGCAGCAGGCCAAGGCAAGCTCCGCCATGCGCGATCTGTATAAGTACCAGAAGGGCACCAGCCCCATCGTGAGCTTCCTGGTGAACACGCAGAGCTTGGGTGACTTTATCACCACCTGCAAATACACCAACCAGATTACAAGCTCGAGCGTCGACGAGATCGAAGAGCTTAACAAGATGCAGACCGAGCTCGAGCAGAACAAGACTGAACTCGAGCAGGCCAAGTCTCAGCTCGAGGGCGAGCAAAAGAATGCCGAGGATGCACTGGCGCAGGCTCAGCAGCTCCGCAGCGAGGCGCAGGCAAAGGCCGAGCAGGAAAATGCTGCCGAGCTGGCAAAGCTCGAGGCCGACAAGGCCGCTGCTGCCGAGAAGATCTCGGGCGAGGGCGTAAGCGGCAACAACTCCAACAGCCAGGCCAACAACGCCAACACCACCATCGACACCACGGTGAACAGCTCGAATAGTGGTAACTCTGATTACGACTCGTTCATTAACGAGTGGACGAGCCGCATCGATAACTACCTTGCCGGCTCCCCCATGGCAGGCCAGGGCTACAACTTTGCCGTCGCCGCCTGGAATACCGGCGTCGATCCCCGTTGGTCCCCCGCCATCGCCTGCATCGAGAGCAGCAAGGGCCTCTATTGCGCCGGCTCCTATAACGCCTGGGGCTGGAGTGCCCGCGGCGGTGGTTGGCGTAGCTTTGGTAGCTGGAGCGAGGGCGTCTCCGCCCACGTTGCCTACCTGGGCGCCAACTATGGTTCCACGCTTACCCCGGCAGCCGCCAAGAAGTACTGCCCGCCCACGTGGCAGGACTGGTACAACAAGGTCGCCAATCAAATGAACCGTATTTAAGTGCAACTGCAAAGGGGCCCCAAACGGGGCCCCTTTTCAATTCTCTAGGAGACGATACCGGTCGCGTTGCCGATAACAACGACGACGCACATGACGGCAAACATAAACCCGAGCGCCTTGAACCACAGTTCGACAAAAGCACTCCCCCGATACCGATCGAGCACGGGAAAACGACGTCGAAGCCTACGCCGGTCGAGCATTCCGAATGTAATGAGCAACACCAGGCCATCGACCATAAAGAAATACTCAAGCGCCAAAAACCACGTTGGATAGTTTCGGTTTTCGCCCGTCGGCGTAAATACCGCAAAATGGCTGCCCATCAGCAGCAACAATGTTGTCGCATAGACGCATCCATTCCATATGCGCCCCACAGGCTCGGGGATACGCGAGAGCAGACGCGCGCATTTGGATGTCACGGGAGAGACGATCGAACGCCGGTTTGCAGAAGACGGAAGCGTGAGGGCAACCGGCTGCTGTACCCGCTGCACCTGTGACACCGCGACCCGGGGCACACTGGCAGCAGAAAAGGTCACGGGCGACGGTGCAGGGAGACATAGCTCATATGCCGCACGCGCAGCATGCCCCAGTGCCTTTGCACTCGCAAAGCGCTTAGCGGGATCGAGCGCCATCGCCATGCAAATCACATCCGCCAGCGGAACGGGAATGCCATGCGCCTCGCATTGCTCGCGCATGTCACGCCCCGGCTTGGGGTCAGTTCCCGTCAGGCAAAAGAACAGCAGCGCGCCAAGCGCGTAAATATCGCTGCGGATGCTCGTCTGCCCAAACCCAAACTGCTCGGGCGGCGCATAGGAACGCGTGCCAAACTTGACGGTGTCGGCGTCGGCACCATCGCGCCAAACGCGTGCGATTCCCAGGTCAATAATCACCAGCGACGAGAAGGTCATGCCGGCATCGGCCGCATACCTCACGCCCGATACGATGATGTTCGAGGGTTTAAGGTCGCGGTGGATTACCGGCACCCCCGGCTCCCCCGCAGCTGCAAAACCAGCATGCAGCTCGCCCACCGCTTCACACAGAACGGGATACAGCCCGCGGGCATAATCGGGCGTCGCCCCCAGGCGTCCCACCAACGCCTCGAGTGTCTCGCCTTCGACATACTCCATCACCACGTCAAGCTCGTCGCCCACACGGCGACAATCGACGATTCGGGGTAAGTGCTCAAAACGACGACCGGCGCGCTGGGCCGCAAACAGGCGCTCATATGCTCCGCCAATCTGCACCGAAGCATCAATGCGCTTGCGGACAAAGGGACCGAGAGACCCGCCGCCAGAGCCCTCAAAATAGACGAGTTCGGTCGTCTCGACATCCGAGCACTTGAGCACGCGCTCCACACGATAGCTGTCATCGCGGTCGAGCGACGCCAAATGCTCGACAAGTGAAGCAGTCAGCTCGTCATCGGAATATGTTGGGCTCTGAGTATCCATGGCGTCCATCATAACGCAGGGTGCGGACACCCCATGGTGTCCGCACCCCGTTCGTTTGCATGGTTGTTCTGGTGATACCGCCGGCTCAGCCATCGGCCACTAACTCACCGTTTCCTCGCCAAAGCGATACAGCTCTTCATTGACCTTTTGGAGGCTACAGCCACGGTCGATGCAAAAGATAATGATTGCATCGCGACGGTCCTCGCAGTTGAGGACGCTCACTCCGGCAGCCGTCAGGGCGCGGTTGGTCTCCTTCATCGACAGCGCCATTGCAAAGGCAATCTGCAGCACCTTGTTGCGGCTCGGATGCCGCGCACCGGTAAAAATCTGATAAGCAAAAGTCTCATTGAGGTCGGCCATGCGCACCACGCGCGAGCGCTCTAAGCCCTTTTCCTGCAGCAGTTGCCTAAGGTAGTCCGAAAGCGACGGGGCGGCAAAGTCGTGTTCTTTGATATATCCATCGATGTTTGGCGCGTCGAGAAGCTCATTGAGCAACTCGTCCGTCAGCTTTTTATCGGGCATACGACCTCACCTCCCATACGGCGCAACGGTAGCGACATGTTAGGCCAGCACCCAGCTTGCAGCAGCAGACTTATCAAACACGTTGGCAAAATAGAGAGCCTTCTTGATGTCACCATCAAAGTAGATATTGCCCGCCACGGAACCGCCGGCGGCAAGGGTACCAGACTGCAGTTCATCGGAGCCCTCGCTGTAATAACCCTGGTTCTGCTGAGCACCGTTGGCATCCTCGCCCTTCCAGTCGTAGACATTGTAGTCCGCGCCCTCATCGCCATTGTTGACGTACGTGACGTGAATGCCCGTCATGGTCGAACCGTCAAAATTTGTGAGACCGGGCTGGACGGAATCGACGACGACAGAAAGACCGGCAGCCGTGGTCACCGTCGTGCCAACAGCCAGGTCAGTCGTAGGCTGCTCTTCCTTCTTCGTCTCTTCCTTCTTGTCACCATCGTCGGCGTCCTCAGTGACGGTCGCCTTGTCGCTACCGCAACCGGCAAGAAGACCGGCAGTCCCCAAAGCGACGGTGGCGAATGCGCCAAGTGCAGCGCGACGGCTCAGCAGCACTTCGTTTTCGAGCTTATTCATCAGGCATCCTTCCTACGATCCGGCTACCGCGCCGGCACACAGCACATCGTAGAAGGCAGCGAGCTCAAATTCATTAGCTGGGAGCTAATGGGGGTTTGTAAGCCAGATTGGTACTGGATTGAGAAGATGCCTGTTCAGATGGAGCGGTGATTGAGGCTGCAGCTTGATGCCAAAGCGCCCTTGCCGCGCCTCTGGCCGACATTAGCCGCACCCCTCTCACCTGCAAGATGCCCATGAGGGGGCCGCCCGCGAAGATAACGCGCGCATTGTGTTCGACGATTCCGTCGCCCCGCTATCGAATAAAAGGTATGGTCCTAAGATCACTCAGGCAATAAAGCAATAGCGCTGCGGTATATCTCCCCGTGCTTTAAGTCGGCATCAGCCACCTCAGGCAAGCGATTCAAATCACGGCACCCCTATGCCAGCTCGCGAAGCCTCCCGAGCGCCAGCCTGAACCACTCCAGATCGTCCTCATCAGGCACGCTATCGTACTTCCAGTGCGTTATATAGCGCCACCGAGAGAAGACGCCGCTGCCCAGAAGCCCAACGTCGTCTATGGTGTCTATGTCCTCTCGCAGTCCTTCGGCCGTACCGGAGCGCGGATATGCCCCGGCAAAGGCCTCGCCACAGTCCATGTGCCAACCCAGGCCGAACATGTCATGGGCCAACGCGTGGAAGTCGCGGGTGGGACCGTCCAGCGAATCCTCGAAGCGCTTAACGAACCTGCACAGGTCATCACCGTAAACCCCGCCGAACAAATAAGACTCAATCACGTCCTTGCCGCGCAAGGCCTCTAACCACTCGGTCGGAATGCCCTCGTATCCGTACAGGATGCCGGCCAATCCACCGGCCACGCAAGCCGTGGTGTCGGTATCGTCGCCCAGGTTCACGGCGGTCAGTACGCAGTCGTGGTAGTTGTCGGTATGTTCTAGGCACCAGATGGCGGCGTGGTAAGTATCCCACACGTAGCCGCCGCTGGCACCAGCTCTGTCCTCACTCTCGCAGCCGGCGTGCCCGCTGTAAAGCACCTCGCGGGCATAGGCGATCATGTCCACGCAGGCCTGGCAGCAGTCGTCGGTAGCGTGGGTGATCGCGCTGACCTCCCTTATGTCGCAGTCGGAGCATTCCATGAACACCATAGGCAGGCAGCGCATGAGCGAGCCGTTGCCCTTGCTGTATTCGCTTGTGAGCCCGCAACCCGTATCGAGCGCCTGCCTGGTGGCGTTGCCGTAGTCGAAGACATTCCCGTCGGCGGTGTATGCGCCTTCGTTTATCCATTTGCGGAACTTGACGAGGATATCGTCGCAATTGATATCGCCCAGCTCGCGGTAGCTGTCGCACAGCGCGAGCGCCATGGACGTGTCGTCGCTCCATGTGCCCGCAGGCTGGTTGTGCGTGCCGCGGCCCACCATGTCCGTGCAGGCAAAGCTGCCGCGCGGCCTGAACTCGTAGGGCACGCCGAGCGCATCGCCCACGGCCATGCCGTACACGCAGTCCCTCACCGTCCGTAACAAGCCCATGGCGCGCACCTAGTTCCAGTTCATGCCGAACTTGCGCGAGCAAAGCACGTCTTTCCAGTGACTCTCGCGCTCGCACACCTCGGCGGTGGTCATCTTGGTGTCGCACACCTCTAGGATGGAGTAGGTGAAGTTTTCCATGATGTACCCAGTTCCGTGCTCGGCCACGATGGCCTTGAACTCCTTGTTGCCGCCAGTCGGGTCCATGGGGTTGGCATAGGCGCTCCAGCGCTGCCAGATACCCAAGTCCGCGCCTGCGTCCTTCTTGCTGTCGCCCGAGGCCGAACCCACGTAGAGTTTCCCCGTCGCGGTGTCGGTGATGCAGTAGACGCCCTTCACGTTGTCCAGCGCCCAGTACCAGTCGGAGCCCACGCTGGCGATAACGGCCTGCAAGGTCTTGTGGTCGATGCACACGTACTTGTAGCCAGGAAAAGGGGCAACGTTGCCCAGGCTCATCGAGTACTCATACACTACGGGCTCGAAGTCGTGCATCGTGTTCTCGTAGAACTTGTTGTAGATGTCGCGCCCGATAGGCTTCTTCAACTTGATGATGAGGCGCTTGATGTAGGCCTCGTAGTCGGGAAGAAGCGTCAACTTGTAGCCCACGCCGCCCAGCACCTCGGGTACTGCCTTCTCCACTTTGTGCATGCCGCCGAAGATGAAGTACTCGGGCCCGTAGGTGTAGTACTGTGCGAACGAGAGCAGGTAATCCGCATGGTTGAGGTTGTTATTCGCTTGTCCCGTCGCGCTCCTCCACGCGTTCATCTCGTACCATCGCGAGCCGCTATCGGTCTTCTCGGGGGTCGAGGTGTCCTTCAGCAGCATGTCGTACGCGCGCACGTTCACGTCGCCAGCGTTCATGTTGAATTTGATCTTTGTCTTCTCTGGGTGCGCCACCGGCATCAAATCCCTGAGCGTTATAACAGCATTTCCCATGTTAATTCCGCCGTTTCAGTTTGAAAAGCCTGTAGGTCGAATCATACCACTCGCTTTCCAGACGAAAATTAGCGCTCGGCTAACCGCTCTGCTGTTGTCGTTTCTTATGGCGAAGAAGAGCATGAAGCCGATAAGCCCCGCGCCCGTGTTTATGCCTTGTTTGGCGATTGTTCGCGATGTGCCCGCACAGCTATTTTTGATGAATAATCCGAAAGTGAGGAAGATAAGTGCGAATCATCCACGCCACCATCCGTCTCGCCCGCACTCGGGCAATACGCAGTGCCCGCTCCTGATCGGCCGTCCCTAGCGCCGGCGCGAACTCTTAGATGGCGTCTTTTGCGCTCATCACCTTGCGGAAGACGGTCGCGTCCTGCTTGCCGATGGGAATCGCGATCTTCTTGCCGCCCGCGCGTCGCACTCCGTCTTGAACAACATGTCCCATCCGCCCCCTCGCCTCATCCTCAAAAGGCTCGTCGAAGCCTAGCCCACCGTGACGGATTCCCCGGTAAAGGTGCTAATGAGCAGCAGGATAAAGAACGCCAAGTAACTGATGCTCAGCAGATAGGCAGTAACCAAAAAGATGGTCCATCCAACATTGGCCTTACCATCGGCACGACGTTGCTCGCGATTGCGGCAGAGCCAAATCGTCACGCCAATAGCCACAATCAACAGCACGAGCGCCGCTGCGGCCATCCCGGCAAGTGCAAACATCACGCCAATGCTCACAGCAATAACCGGAAGCAACAACAAGCCGCATCCACACCCACCGGGAATATAAACGGCAGTCTGTCGGCGTCGTTCCATCGTCACTCCAACCTCAACATCTTTGAGCACTACAATGCGATAGCCTGCTGGACAGGAACGATCTTATCCAGTTCCGGTTCGATGCGCCTCTTCTCCGCCTCGAGATCAAACGCTATCTGGGCGCGCAGCCAATAACCATCCGTCAGGCCAAAGTAGCGGCAAAGGCGAAGGTCGGTGTCGGCCGTCACACGACGCCTTCCCAAGATAATCTGCCCAATGCGTTGAGCCGGAATCCCGGTCTCCTTAGCAAGGCGATATTGAGAAATGCCCATAGGGACAAGAAACTCCTCTTTGAGAAGCTCACCAGGAGTCACCGGCGGCAGCAAATCGGACGCAGTTTCATCACTTGTGATAATCGACGATTTCGACATTCCAAGCCATCCCCTGTCTCCACTCAAAACAGACCCGATAGCGCTCATTAACACGGATGCTATATTGACCAGCGCGATCGCCCTTCAACGCTTCAAGACGATTGCCTGGCGGAACGCAAAGATCATCAAGCGAAGCGCAGATCTGCAGTTGGCGAATCTTCCTCAAGGCGACCCGCTCAAAAGGAATGAACTTCCTAATCCGCACACCCATCGCAAAACGTTCGGTATCCTCATCTTTGTACGATGCAATCATAGTATCGCCTTACGTTAATAACGTCAAACGTTTCTATAGACTTACATCTCTATTATACCGAACATCTGTTCTTGTTTCCTAGAACAAGTATCCTTCGGCAATTAAGCAAGCAAAAGCAATCGTTTGTAGACATCGAGGCCTTTGAGCAGAATTTCCTCGTCAAAGAGCATGGTATCAGTGTGAAGGGCGCTCGTGGCATAGGCGGGACAGCCATCCGAATCGCTCGGGTTTTCTTGTCCCTCTGGCACGCCCGTGCCTAGCAAGAAGAACACGCCCGGCAGATGGCGCTGATAGAACGCGAAATCCTCGGCGATTAGCAGCGGCTCGTCCACAAGTTGCAGCTCGGACAAGGCAGGCGCGATGCGGGCGAACAGCTCGGGGTCGTTATCGACCGGCGGATAGCCCTCGGCAAAATCGATATCGTACGTACAGCCCGTTGCGGCGCAGGCCTCGTCCAACACACGGCGCACGCCCTCGCGCGCGCGGTCGAACATGTCGTCCGTAAACACACGCAGGCTACCGGCAACATGGGCCTCCCCCGCCACCGCGTTGCAGACGGTCCCGGCCTGCAGCAGGCCAAACTTACCAATACAGGGCTCGTCGGCACCCAACTCGTCCATGAGCTCACGCTCGGAAACCAAGAACTTGGCAGCCGCCAGCGCCGCATCGTGCGATTCGTTTACGGGAACGCCGTAGGTCTTGGCGATATGGATACTCGTGCCATGGATATGAATGTGCGTCTCGCTTGAGCGCGCCAGCAGCGGACCGGAACAGCTCGCCAACGTACCGGCGGGCAAATCGGGCCATACGTGGAAGCCAAAGATGCGATCTGCCCCATAGCG
>CALJNY010000197.1 GCA_937981515.1 uncultured Collinsella sp.
CCGTGAACCTGACCGATGGCCTTGACGGTCTTGCTGGCGGCACCTCCATGATTGCCATGCTCGCCATGGCTGCCATGGCGTTTTTGCACGGAGACGTGAACCTGTCCATCTTCTGCACCGCGTGTGCCGGTGCCTGCTTGGGCTTTCTGTGGTTCAACTGCTATCCGGCGAGCATCTTTATGGGCGATACCGGCTCGCTTGCCCTGGGCGCCGCGTTTGCCTGCACGTCCATCATGACCAACACCGAGGTCGTCTCCCTTATCATCGGCGGCCTGTTTATCGTTGAGACCCTGTCGGTCATGATTCAGGTTGTCTACTTCCACTTTACGCACAAGCGCGTCTTCCTTATGGCGCCCATCCATCATCATTTCGAAAAGAAGGGCTGGGCCGAGACCAAGGTCGTCATCCGTTTTTGGATTATCGCTGCTGCCTTTGGTGCCGTTGGCCTTGCTCTGTTCTTCCAGTTGGGATAGTGGTCTTTCATGTCTCTTGCTGATGTCTTTAGCCTGCTCGTTTTGGGTCAGGGCAAATCCGGTCTCGATGTCGCCCGCTGGGCGCTGGCACATCCCGAGCGCGTAAGTGCCGTTACCGTGTATGGCGGTGGCACCTCTGAGCCCAATGACGCCACGCGTGCGCTCGAGGCTGCTGGTGCGTCGTTTGTCTATGGGACCGAACAGGTCGAGGGCGCCTATGACGTATGCGTGACGTGCCCGGGCATCTCGGAGTTCTCGGGCTTCTTTAAGGCTGGGCGCGAGCATGCCGCCCAGATTATGGGTGAGCCCGAGTTTGCCTATCGCCTGTCGCCCGATAACTGGATTGCCATCACGGGCACCAACGGCAAGACGACCACCACGTCGCTGACTGATTATCTGCTTAAGGCTGCCGGCGAGGCCAGCGTTGCTGTCGGCAACATCGGCGAGCCGCCGGTCAACGAGATTGACGGCCGAGCCCACAACGAGTGGTTTGTGGCTGAGCTCTCGAGCTATCAGATTGCTACGACAACCGAGCTCCACCCCCGCGTGGCGGTGCTGCTCAACATCACTCCCGACCACTTGGGCTGGCATAAGAGTCATAAGAACTATGCGCTTGCCAAGATCAAACTGTTTGACAATATGGTCGATGACGATCTGGTGGTTGTCGACGTCGAAGACGCCGGCATTCACGAGTTCGATGAGTACATCTACACGCCGGGTCGTCGCATCTGCAAGGTTGCCTTTGACGAGCCTGAGGGCGAGGATGCCGCCTTTGTGCGCGATGGCAAGATGATCGTGCGTCTGAAGGGTGTCGAGACCCCGCTCATCGCTACATCCGAGCTCAAGATCTCGGGCCATCACAATGTTATCAATGCCCTGTGCGCTGCCACGGCTGCCTTGGCAGTCGGTGCCGATGTCGACGGTGTCTGCCGCGGTCTGGCCTCGTTCCAGCCGCTCGAGCACCGCGTGGAGCCGTGTGGCGAGATTGACGGCGTGCGCTACGTCAACGATTCCAAGGCGACTAACACCGATGCGGTCGAGAAGGCACTGACGGCATTTCCCGATGACGACGTGATCTTGCTGCTCGGCGGCCACGATAAGGGCACTCCGCTCACGGACTTCGCGCGCGTCGTTATGGACAACGTGCGCTCGGTCGTCTGCTTTGGCGATGCGCGCGAGCGCTTCACCGCCGCTATGGACGAGGCTGATGTCGATGGCGATGTGGATATCGCCCAGGCGGATGACCTGCGCGACGCCGTGGACGTTGCCCGTTCGCTTTCGAGCCGTGGTGACGTGATCTTACTTTCTCCTGCCTGCTCTTCGTTCGATGAGTTCTCGGGCTATGA
>CALJNY010000198.1 GCA_937981515.1 uncultured Collinsella sp.
TGGCGGGCGACGCAGCCGAGCCGCAGCATCGTTTTGCAACGACGGCCGATAACATTGCCGAGTTTGCGGTGGCGGGCAGCTTTATCTTTGGTCAGCCGCTCAAGAGCATCGAACATATCGATATCGATGAGCTGAAATAGATAAAAGGTCACCGACCAAAAGCTCACGTTCACCTTTTGCCGAAAGGATTTTTCCATGGAGTATATGCAGGCCAATCGCGCCAACGGCCGCGCCGCCGATGAGCTGCGCCCCATCAAGCTTACCCGCGGTGTCATGAAGCACGCCCATGGTTCGTGCCTGGCCGAGTTTGGCGATACGCGCGTGCTGTGCGCCGCCACAATTGAGGAGGGCGTGCCGGGCTGGCGCAAGGGCGCCAAGGCCGGTTGGGTAACGGCGGAGTACGCCATGCTGCCGGCATCGACCGGCAAGCGCTGCAAGCGCGAGCATGCCAACCGCAAGGGTCGCTCCATGGAGATCGAGCGCCTCATCGGCCGCAGCCTGCGTACCGTCGTCAACATGAAGGCGCTCGGCGAGTACACCGTCACCGTCGACTGCGACGTGATTCAGGCAGACGGCGGCACGCGAACGGCGAGCATTACCGGCGCCTGGGTGGCACTGCACGACGCCCTTGCCATGTGGGTCGAGGCGGGTAAGCTCGAGCGCATCCCGCTCACGGGCCAGGTCGCCGCGATTTCCATGGGCGTTGTCGACGGCAACACCCTGCTCGACCTGGATTATTCCGAGGACAGTCACGCCGAGGTCGACATGAACCTTGTCGCCACCGATACCGGCGAGATGATCGAGCTCCAGGGCACTGGCGAGCAGGCGCCCTTCGACCGCAAGCGCCTCAATGCCCTGCTCGATTTGGGCGACAAGGGCATTGCCGAGCTCATCGAGCTCCAGCACCAAGCCCTCGCCTAACCTGCCAAAAAGGGACAGGTTTATTTTGGCAGGTTTTATCTGCGGAAACGCTGAACTGTAAGGCTGCTGCCGCGCGAGGGGAGGGGCTTGAGAGCCTAATTACCTTTTGTGTGGCGTTGTTATAAGAACAAGGAGACCATTCATGGCGCTTGAGAAGATCGACATCGACACCCTCGACCCGGCGGCGACCATCGTCGTGGCAACGGGCAACGCCCACAAGCTCACCGAGATCGAGGCCATTTTGGGCAAGGTTATGCCCGAGGTTCGCTTTGTGGCGCTCGGCCAGCTGGGCGATTTTGAGGACCCCGAGGAAAACGGCACGACGTTTTTGGAGAACGCCATCATCAAGGCGCAGGCTGCCGTGGAGGAGACGGGCCTCATGGCCATTGCCGACGATTCGGGCCTGGTCGTCGACGCGCTGGACGGTGAGCCCGGTGTGTATAGCGCGCGCTACGCGGGCGTTCACGGCGACGATGCCGCCAACAATGCCAAGCTGCTCGTGAATCTGGAGGGCGTGGCCGACGAGGACCGCACTGCGCGCTTTATGAGCGTCGTCGCGCTCATCGACACGGACGGTTTGGTCACCTATGGTGAGGGCGCCTGCGAGGGCGTTATCGCGCACGAGGGCCGCGGCGATCACGGCTTTGGCTACGACCCGCTGTTCCTGCCGGTCGACACGCCGGGCAAGACCATGGCCGAGCTGACGGCGGACGAGAAGAACGCCATCAGCCATCGATTCCATGCGCTCGAGCACCTATCCGCCAAACTGACGGGCGAGGAGTAGGCCGTGCGTGCGGTGGTGCAGCGCGTGCTCAACGCCGGCGTGACGGTCGACGGCGAGTGCGTGGGCAAAATTGGGCGCGGCTATCTGGTGCTGCTGGGCGTGGGCCACGGCGACACGCGCGCCGAGGCCGATAAGCTGTGGGGCAAGCTCCGGGGCTTGCGCATTAACGAGGACGAGAACGGCAAGACCAACCTGGCCCTTGCCGATGTCGACGGCGAGGTTCTCGTGGTGTCGCAGTTCACGCTGTTCGCCGATTGCCGTCACGGCCGCCGCCCATCGTTTACGGATGCCGGCGTCCCCGATGTCGCCAACGAGCTCTACGAGTACTTCCTGACGCTTGTGCGCGAGGACGTCGAGCACGTAGCGCATGGCATCTTCGGCGCCGACATGAAGGTCGACCTCGTCAACGACGGTCCATTCACCATAGTCCTGGACACCGATAGCCTGTAAGTAGTCAATTTGGGACGGGGCTTATTTAGCTACTTGCGTATGGCCACAACAGGGTGCTATAGTATTAGAGTTTTGTCTATCTTAGGGGTATTATCCCCTTTTTGAATTGCACCTTCTGGAGGCCCTGTTCATGGAAGAGATGGAAGTCAATCACGTCGACGACATCCACGAGAAGCTGACCGATATGGTGGGCGATCGCGTTAAGGTGAAGGCCAACATGGGCCGCACCCGCGTCGTCGAGCGCATGGGCACCATCAAGAGCGTCCATCCGGCAGTCTTTATCGTCGAGGTCGACGAGCGCCGTGGCCGCAAGTCGCGTCAGTCCTACCAGTATATTGATGTTCTCACCGGCCAGGTCGAGCTGTTTGACCCCGAGAGCGGCGAGCACATTTTTACTCCGCTCGGCAATCAGCTCGAGGAGCACTAGCGGTGACCGATTGGTCCCTGACCCTTTCCGCGCCGGCAAAGATCAACCTCTATCTGGGGGTTCATACCGAGCGCGACGACCGCGGCTACCATAAGGTCGATTCCCTGATGGCAGCCGTCGGTCTTGTCGATACCGTTACGGTTACGCCGGCACAGGCACTGACCGTCCAGACGATTCCGGCATCCGATTTTCCCATGCAAAAGAATACGGCGTATCGTGCGGCCGCTGCTATGGCCGAGCATTATGGTCGCGAAGCCAATGTCTGCATCACGATCGAGAAGCGCATCCCGTTGTGTGCCGGCCTGGGCGGTCCTTCGACGGATGCCGCGGCGGTCATTGTCGCCTTGGCAGAGAGTTGGGGCATCGACCGTGCCGATTCCGCGCTGGACAACATCGCGCGCGGCATTGGCGCTGACGTTCCCTTCTTTTTGCATGCCAGCCCTGCATTTTACGTGGGTGGGGGAGACGTGCTGGCAACCGAGTACCCCGCACTACCCGCGACACCCGTCGTGCTGGTCAAGCCGCGCGAGGCAAGCGTTTCAACAATTGAAGCCTATCGACGTTTTGACGAGACCCCTGCGCCTGCGGACAAGCCCGGAGCGATCGCATCTGCCCTTCACTCGGGAGATGCAGAGGTGGCCTACGCGCTCGTCCACAACAACCTGGGTGTCATTTCCGCGCAGATGGAGCCGCGGATTCAAACGGTGCTCGACTGGCTTCGTTCGCAGAACGGTACCGTTGCCGTAAACGTGTGCGGTTCGGGTGCCTGCTCGTTTGCTCTCTGCGATAGCGCCGCCACGGCAGTCAATCTTGCGGCAGCCGCTCAACAAAACGGCTGGTGGGCTTATGCAACGGAGCTCGTTTCCGACACGGTTCGCATTGAAGCGCCAAAGAAGTAAAAATTTCTCTAGCACGCGGCGAAAATCTTTGTTACTATAGTCGAGCTAACGGGTTGTGGCTCAGTTTGGTAGAGCACTGCGTTCGGGACGCAGGGGTCGCTGGTTCAAATCCAGTCAACCCGACCAGAGCATGAGGAGGGACCGCTTCTTGCGGTCCCTTTTTTTAGCTAGTGTTGTGATACCGCGATACCCGCGGTATACTCATTCGAGCTTGTCTCGCTGTATTGTGGAGGTCTACATGTTTGGACTGAGGGTTCCTGAGCTCATCATTATTCTCGTCGTTGTCCTGATTATCTTCGGGCCCAAGAACCTGCCGAAGCTCGGCAAGTCCCTCGGCTCTACCGTCAAGAATATCCGTGAGGGTATGGAGGGCGACGATAAGACCGAGACCAAGCAGGCCGAGGAGGTCGTGGTCGAGCAGTCCGAGGAGGACAAGGAGATCGCTGAGCTCGAGGCCAAGCTCGCTGCTGCCAAGAAGAAGCAGGCAGAGGACAGCGACGCGGACGCAGAGTAGTCCCATCCCTTTGGGGTGAGCACCTGACCGGCTTGCCCGCAGGCTAGCCGGTCTTTTTCGTTTTGTTGACAGTTGATTGTTTGATCAGAGTTGGGGAGATATCCGTATGGACGCAAGCCAGATCGTACTGACCGCTGAGGGCCGCCAGAAGCTCGTCGAGGAGCTCGCCTGGCGTGAGGGCGATTACGCCAAGGAGATCGTCGAGGACATCAAGGAAGCCCGCGCGTTCGGCGACCTTTCGGAGAACTCCGAGTACGATGCCGCCAAGGACAAGCAGGCCCAGAATGCTGCTCGTATCGCCGAGATCCAGGCCATTCTTGCCAACGCTCAGGTTGCTGCCACCACGGGCGATCTGACCGTCTCCATCGGTTCCACCGTTTCGCTGATTGATCCCAACGGCGAGGTCATGGAAGTCACGCTCGTTGGTACCACCGAGACCAACTCGCTCGAGCACAAGATTTCCAACGAGTCTCCGGTCGGTCACGCCATCATCGGTCACGGCGAGGGCGACTCCGTCGAGGTCGTTACGCCTTCCGGCAAGACTCGCGTCTACACCATCGCCAAGATCGCACGCTAGACCACGGTCCCGCGTAAAGGTATGTTTTCGCTCCCTGGGACCGAATCCTGGGGAGCGTTTTAGTTTGAGGAGCTAACTTATGGCAGAGAACCAGAACGCCGCCGATCAGGCATCGACGCTCAACGACGAGCGCGCCACCCGCCTGGCAAAGCGTGCCTCCCTGTTCGAGGCGGGCCAGAACCCGTATCCCGAGCACTCCGAGATTGAGGACTACGTCGTCGACATCGAGACTAAGTACGCCGAGCTCACCGATGGCGAGGACACCGAGGACGTCGTGAAGATCGGCGGCCGTGTGGTGGCCAAGCGCGGTCAGGGCAAGATTATGTTCATCGTCGTGCGCGACGCGACCGGCGAGATCCAGCTGTTCTGCCGCATCAACGATATGGACGAGGCCGCCTGGAACACGCTCAAGGCACTCGACCTGGGCGATATCCTGGGCGTGACCGGTGTAGTCGTGCGCACCAAGCGTGGCCAGCTTTCCGTTGCCCCCAAGAGTGCGACGCTGCTGTCCAAGG
>CALJNY010000199.1 GCA_937981515.1 uncultured Collinsella sp.
ACAGTGTTACTCTCCAAATCGTCCTCGGACATGTCGGAGCCCCCGCTGCGCGCTTCGCGCGGCGGGGGCTCCCCCGTCCTGCGGAAAGATTTGGAGAGTAACCCTGTGCCCGGCCTGCGGTAACTAAGGGGTCGCCGCGTTTATCTTGGGGTGCTGCATATACAAAGTTGGAAGGGTCTGAATTGCACTTTGCCGATATATGCCCTTTTCCCTGATGGGACCGTGCTTGAGGGGCGTCTTCATAAGTTGCGGTGAAATAGGGACTGTTTTACCAGTTAAAAGGTCTAATCAGTCCTTATTTCACCGCAACTGAAACAGGGGCGCTCTCCAAGAGAGCGCCCCTGCCGGGTTTCCGTAGTACTGGCGAAACAGTTTTATAGTTCTGGCGAAGCAGTCCTTGAGATCCGCCTTGCCTTATGCCAAGAACTCCTTGGTGGTCGCCACGATGTTGGCGGCGTCCAGGCCGTACTTGTGCAGGAGCTCGGCGCCCGGGCCGGACTCACCGAAGGTGTCGTTGACGCCGATCTTCTTGAGCGGCGTCGGGCACTGCTCGCACAGGACGTCGGCAACGGCGCTGCCCAGGCCGCCGATCACGGAGTGCTCCTCGACGGTCACGACGTGGCCGGTCTTGGTGGCGCTCTTGACGATCAGGTCGGCATCGATGGGCTTGATGGTGTGCATGTTGATGACCTCGGCGTCGATGCCCTCGGCAGCGAGCTGCTCGGCGGCCTCGAGGGCCTCGCCGACCATCAGGCCGCAGGCGATGATGGTCACATCGGCGCCCTCGCGCATGACAATGCCCTTGCCCAACTCGAACTTGTAGGTCTCGGGGTCGTTGATAACCGGCGAGGCCAAACGAGCGAAGCGCATGTACACGGGGCCGTCGCACTCGTAGGCGGCGCGCGTCACGGCGCGGGCCTCGACGTCGTCGGCAGGAACGATCACAGTCATGCCAGGGATGACGCGCATCAGGGCGATATCCTCGCAGCACTGGTGTGTGGCGCCGTCCTCGCCCACCGAGATACCGGCGTGCGTGGCGCCAATCTTAACGTTGAGATGCGGGTAGCCGATGGAGTTACGGACCTGCTCAAAGGCGCGGCCGGCGGCAAACATGGCAAAGCTGCTCGCGAAGGCGACGCGGCCGGTGGTCGCGATACCGGCGGCGACGCCCATCAGGTTGCTCTCGGCAATGCCCACATCGAAGAAACGATCGGGGCAGGCGGCCTTGAACTTGCCGGTCTGCGTGGCGGCGGCCAGGTCGGCGTCGAGGACCACAAAGTCATCGTGCTCGTTGGCGAGCTCGACGAGGGCCTCGCCGTAGCTTACACGCGTGGCGATTTTCTTGACGTCTGCCATCCTAGAGCTCCTCTCCGGCGGCCGTGAGCTCTGCCATGGCCTGCTCAAACTGTTCATCGTTAGGGGCCTTGCCGTGCCAACCAACCTGGTTCTCCATAAAGGAAACGCCCTTGCCCTTCATGGTCTCGGCGATGATGGCGGTCGGCTGACCCTTGGTGGCGCGGGCCTCGGCAAAGGCGGCGCGGATCTGGTCGAAATCGTTGCCGTCGGCAAGCTCCACCACGTGGAACTTAAAGGCGCGGAACTTGTCGGCGAGCGGCATGGGGTCGTTGACCTCCTCGACGGGACCGTCGATCTGCAGGCCGTTGTGGTCGACGATCACGCAGAGGTTATCGAGCTGCTGGTTGCCGGCAAACATGGCGGCCTCCCAGACCTGGCCCTCCTCGCTCTCGCCATCGCCCAACAGGGCGTACGTGCGGTAAGTATCACCCCAGTGCTTGGCGGCAACCGCCATGCCCACGGCGGCGGAGATGCCCTGGCCCAGCGAGCCGGTGGACATATCGACGCCCGGGGTGTCGTTCATGTTGGGATGGCCCTGCAGGTGGCTGCCGATATGACGCAGCGTCTCGAGGTCCTCCTTGGGGAAGAACCCGCGCTCGGCGAGCACGGCGTACAGGCCCGGAGCGCAGTGGCCCTTGGAGAGCACAAAGCGATCGCGGTCGGCCTTGCGGGGATCGGCCGGGTCGACGTTCATTTCCTCAAAGTACAGATAGGTCATGATGTCGGCAGCGCCGAGCGAACCGCCCGGATGGCCGGACTTGGCAGCGTGCACTCCGGTGACGATGCCCTTCCTTACCTCGTTGGCAACCTTTTTGAGCTCTTCGTCGCTCATTGTGCCTTCCTTTCATCCTCATTAGACAAAATGCGCACGGCACCGAAGGTAATCCCAGCACAGCCGCAATGCACGTACGTCATTCATTATGCTGGAAACTGATGGCTTTACCAGAGTTTTTATCATTATTTGAACAATTTAGCAGGCAGAACCGCTGATGAAACGGTTTATCAATGTGAACGTCTTTTGGATGGAACGCGGTCGACCCTACGCGCTAATGTCCTTGAATCCCTCGCCGAAGGCTTCCGTAACGTCGGCAACCGTCACAATGGCATGAGGATCGCGCTCGCGCACGATCGTCTTGAGGGTATTGAGCTCTCGACGGCTCACGATGACCATAACCACTGGCTTCTCGGCACCCGAATACATGCCAGTCGCCTTAAACTTGGTACAACCACGACCCAGGCCATACATGATATCGGCAGCGATATCAGGGAACTTGTCCGAGATGATGAGTACCATACGGCGTTTGTTGCCACCATCGACCACGGCATCGATCACGTAGCCGCTAATGACCATCGAAAGGCCTGCATATAGTGCGTTTTCGATTGAAAAGACCGGAGCCGACAGCGCGCATACGGCAACATCGATCGCCATGACGGTCGAGCCCACTGGCAGTGAGGTATTACGCGAGATGATCTGGCCAATCGTGTCCGAGCCGCCGGTGTTGGCACCGGCGCGCAACACCATGCCGTAACCGATGCCCGTAATAATGCCGCCCCACATGGCAGGGAGCATCAGGTCCGCATCCGCCAGAGGTGCTACAAACGGGGCGAACAGATCGGTAAAGAAGCCCAGCAGCACAAAGCCCGTCGCGGTCTGCACCACGTAGAACATGCCGCCCTCGCGCATAACGACCAGCAACAGCAAGGCGTTCATCACGATCGTCTGAATACCAACGGGAAGCGATAGGCCACGCGATGCGCCGACCGCCTGGATAATGGTGGCAAGGCCCGTAACGCCACCGGCAGCAAGGCCGTTGGGAATCAAAAACAGGTCGGTCGCAATAGCGGCCAAGGCACACCCCAACATGATCTGGGGCAGGTCGTGAAAGAAGTTCATCGAAAGAATGCGCTTGATGTCCAGACGATATGCCATGCTGCCTCCCTCAAAAAAGCGCACCCCATCGGATGCGCTTTGAACTTCTTCTTGTATTCGATTCTACCGATTCGCCGGACAAAAACCACCCCTGCGCAGGGTTTATTCTGGATACAAACCCGTCCAACCGTTGGGCTTGGCATCGGCTTGAAGCCACCCGATGTTTTAGACCTCCGAGCCTTCTGCATCGGCGTTGCCGGTAGCCCAGCGATGGTAGCCAATAACAAACGGGTCCAGGTCGCCATCGTCAAGAACTGCCTCGACGTTGCTGGTCTCCACGCCCGTGCGTAGGTCCTTGACCATCTGGTACGGGTAGAGCACGTAGCTGCGGATCTGGTTGCCAAAACCAATCGTGGTCTTGGGTCCGCGAATCTCATCGAGCGCCTCGGCACGCTTCTCGAGCTCAATCTCGTACAGGCGAGCCTTGAGGATCTGCATGCACGCGGCCTTGTTCTGGATCTGGCTGCGCTCGTTTTGGCAGGTGACCACAATGCCGCTGGGGAAATGCGTCACGCGCACGGCGGAGTCGGTGGTGTTGACGCCCTGACCGCCCGGGCCGCTCGCGTGGTACACGTCCACGCGGATGTCATCGGGGCTGATCTCGATGTCGATATCATCGGGTAGCACGGGGATGACCTCGACGCCGGCAAACGTGGTCTGGCGGCGCTTCTTGTCGTCGGTGGGGCTAATGCGAACCAAGCGGTGGACGCCGGCCTCGGCGCGCAGCATGCCAAATGCGTCCTTGCCCTCGACGGTAAATGTCGCGCGGTCAATGCCGATGACCTCGGCCGCGGGACAGTCGTTGATGGTGACCTTCCAGCCGCGACGCTGGCAGTACTTCATGTACATCTTAAAGAGCATGAAGGTCCAGTCCTGGGCCTCCAGACCACCCTGTCCGGGCTTGATGGTCACAATGGCATCGCCGTGATCGAACTCACCGGTAAACCAGCTCGAAAGCTCAAGCTCATCGATGGCCCGGGCCAGGCGCTCAGCCGTGGCTGTAGCCTCCTCGCGAAGGGCGACGGCGTCGGGGTCATCCCCCATCTCCTCGGCAAGCTCCAGCGCGGCGCGGGCATCGGAAAGCTCGCCGCGCGCGGTGTCCACGGCAGCGATATCTTCCTTGGTACGCGCGATCTCCTCCATGGTGGCACGGGCGGCGTCGGCGTCATCCCAAAAGCCAGGGGCAACACTTTTGGCCTCGAGCTCGGTCACACGGGTACGCTTCTCGTCCAAGTGGAGATACGACTCGACCTCACCGAGCCGGTCCGCAAATGCGTCCAGCTCGGCGGGCGTTACCTCTAAAGCCTCAGCCATTAACGATTCCTGCCGTGGCAGTACTTAAACTTCTTGCCGCTACCGCAGGGGCACGGGTCGTTGCGGCCCACGTTGACGTACGGATCGTCGCTCTCGGACTTGCGATAGGTGGTCACCTTGCCACCGTTGTTGACGGCAGCCGGACCACCCTGGACAGCCGTGCGGGCCTGCACCTGCGCCTGCTTGCGCAGCACCGAGTCGCCGTTGTCACCATCGACCTCGGCAGGACCGGAGAAGCGCGCACCCTCGAGCGCGGGCTCCTCCTTGTGCTCCACGGCACGCGGGGCAGCCTTGATCTCGATGCGCAGAACCGTACGCAGATAATCCTCGTACATGGTGTCGACGAGTATCTGGAACGCGCCGTAGGCCTCGGTCTTGTACTCGACCAGCGGGTCGCGCTGGCCAAAGCCGCGCAGGCCGATGCCGGTCTTGAGGTAGTCCATCTCCTGCAGGTAGTTCATCCAACGGGTATCGATGACGCGCAGCATGACCTGGGTGTTGAGCTCGCGCATCAGGTCCTCGCCCAAGCGCTCGGCCTTCATGTTGTAGCACTTCTCTACGTAAGCCAGGACATCGGCAGCCAGGGCCTCATAATCCTCGTCGGGGAACTTCGGCGTATCGATGTGGCCGGTGAGCTCCACAACCCACTTGCGCAGGCCCTCCAGGTCGCGCTCACCATCGTGGCTGTCCTTGGTGCAGAACTCCTGCACGCAACGGTAGACGGTATCGTGCATGACCTCGGTGATGTGGTCGGTCAGGTCCTTGCCGTCCAGAATCTTGTTGCGCTCGGCGTAGATGACCTGGCGCTGCTTGTTCATGACGTCGTCGTACTCAAGGACGCTCTTACGCATGGAGAAGTTGATGCTCTCGACCTTGTGCTGGGCGCTCTCGACGGCCTTGGAGATGATCTTGTGCTGAATGGGCATGTCGTCGCCCATGTCGGCCGTGACCATCATCTTGGAGACGCGGTCCATCTTGTCGCCGCCGAACAGGCGCATGAGGTCGTCCTCGAGCGACAGGTAGAACTGGGTCTCGCCCGGATCGCCCTGACGTCCGGAACGGCCGCGCAGCTGGTTGTCGATACGACGGGACTCGTGGCGCTCGGTGCCGATAACGGTCAGGCCGCCGGCGGCAAGCACGCGCTCGCGCTCGGCCTTGCAGGTCTCCTTGGCCTCGGCGTTAAACTGCTCGAGCTGCTCGGGCGTCACGTCCTCCATGGTCAGGCCCTCGTACTCCAAGCGCTCGCGCACCAGCTCGTCGGGGTTGCCGCCCAGCAGGATGTCGGTACCACGACCGGCCATGTTAGTAGCGATGGTCACGGCGCCGTAGCGTCCGGCCTGGGCAACGATATGAGCCTCGCGCTCGTGATGCTTGGCGTTGAGGACCTCGTGCGCGATGCCGCGCTTGGTAAGGGCGGCGGACAGCTTCTCGGAGCTCTCGATGGAGACGGTGCCCACCAGGACCGGTTGGCCCTTGGCGTGACGACGCTCAACGTCGTCGGCAACGGCGTTGTATTTAGCCTGAATGGTGCGGTACACCAGGTCCTCGTGGTCCACGCGCTGCACGGGCTTGTTGGAGGGGATGACCTCGACGGGCAGCTTGTAGATCTCGCGGAACTCAGCATCCTCGGTAAGTGCCGTGCCGGTCATGCCGGAGAGCTTGTCATACAGACGGAAGTAGTTCTGCAGGGTGATGGTGGCCAGGGTCTGGTTCTCCTCGCGTACGAGCACGCCCTCTTTGGCCTCAATGGCCTGGTGCAGGCCCTCGGAGTAACGGAGGCCTTCCATAATGCGGCCGGTGAACTCGTCGACGATCTTGACCTCGCCGTTGGTGACCACGTACTGCTTATCACGGTGGAACATGTACTGGGCCTTCAGCGCCTGCTGCAGGTGGTTGACCAGCTGGCCGGAGAGATCGGCATAGATGTCATCGATACCCAGGCGGCGCTCGATCTTCTTAAGACCGCGCTCGGTGGCGGCGATGGTGTGCTTGGCCTCGTCCATGACGTAGTCGCCCGTGGGTTCAACGTCCTCGGTGGCGGTGAGCATGTCGTGCGACACGTCCTCACCGCGCTCCAGGCCGCGCACGGCGCGCGCGAAGTCCTTGTAGGTGCTGGCGGACTTAGTGCCGGCGCCCGAGATAATGAGCGGCGTCCTGGCCTCATCGATCAGGATGGAGTCTACCTCGTCGACGATGGCGTAGTTGTGACCGCGCTGCACGCGCTGCTCGGAACGGGTGACCATGTTGTCGCGCAGGTAGTCGAAACCGAACTCGGAGTTGGTGCCGTAAGTGACGTCTGCCTGGTAGGCCGGGCGCTTGAGCTCGAGCGGCATGTTGTTCTGGAGCAGACCGACGGTCATGCCCAGGTACTTGTAGATGCGACCCATCCACTCGGAGTCGCGCTTTGCCAGGTAATCGTTGACGGTAACGACATGCACGCCCTTGCCGGCGATAGCGTTGAGGTAGCCGGCCAAGGTGGAGACGAGCGTCTTGCCCTCGCCGGTCATCATCTCGGCAAT
>CALJNY010000200.1 GCA_937981515.1 uncultured Collinsella sp.
CTCCTTTGTCGCCGCATTTGCCACGGTCAACATCTATGCCTTCTGCATTAAGCGAGACATCACCATCAAGCTGCCCAAAGAAGTCCCCGGCGCCATCGCCCAGAACTTCCGCGACATCTTCGCCTTCAGCTTCTCCATCCTGTTTGTCGCCGTCATCGACGTTATCTGCCGCACCTGCTTGGCCGTCCCGTTTGCCAACGTCATCTCCACGCTGGTGAGCCCGCTGTTCGCCGCTGCCGATTCCTACGCCGGCCTCGCCCTCATCTGGTTCATGATCCCGCTGTTCTGGTTCATGGGCATCCACGGCCCCTCGGTCGTTAAGCCTGCCCTCAACGCCGCGCTGTTTGGCAACATCACCACCAACCTCGCCACGCTGCAGGCCGGCGGTCACCCCGCCCTCGCCCTGACCGAAAACTTCGGTAACTACATCGGCGAACTCGGCGGCACCGGCGCCACGTTCATTGTCCCGATCATCTTCCTGCTCTTTATGCGCTCCAAGCAGCTCAAGGCCGTCGGCAAAGCCTCTGTCGTGCCCGTGATGTTCGCCGTCAACGAGCCGCTGCTGTTCGCCGCGCCCATCATCCTCAACCCGTACTTCCTGATCCCGTTCCTGTTTGCCCCCGTGGCCAACGTCCTCATTGGTAAGTTCTTCATCGACTTTTTGGGCATGAACGGCTTTATCTATGCCATGCCGTGGGCACTCCCCGGACCGATCGGCACCTTCATCGACACCAACTTCCAGCCGATCTCTCTGGTCCTGGTTGTCGTCCTGCTGGTCGTTGACTTCTTGATCTACTACCCGTTCTGCAAGGCCTACGACAACGTCCTGTGCAAGCAGGAGGCCGAGACCCTGGCCGAAGAAGAGGCCGAGGAGACCAAGGCCGTCAAGACCGCTGCCGCCCCCGCCGTTGAGGCTCCTGTTGTCGAGACCGCTTCTGCCACTGAGGCCTCCGCAGCTCCGTCCGCCCTTAAGGGCAAGGATCTGAGGGTTCTGGTTCTGTGCGCTGGCGCCGGCACCTCTGCACTGCTCGCCAACGCGCTTAAGGAAGGCGCCGACGAGCTGGGCATCGACATTACCGCCAACGCCGGTGCCTACGGCAGCCACTACGCCATCATGGACCAGTACAACGTCATCGTCCTGGCTCCGCAGGTTCGCACCTATTACAACGAGATGAAGGCCGACACCGACCGCCTGGGCATCACGCTGCTGTCGCCCAAGGGCAAACAGTACATCGACCTCACTAAGGATCCCAAGGGTGCCGTCGCCTGGATCGAGGAAAACCTCGAGGCATAAGACGCTGACACCACCTGCCGCTTGCAGACAATAAATGGCCCGTGCATCGATGTGTGATGCGCGGGCCATTTTGTTTAGACCGCACCCGTCCTCCTGTTCATCTCAATCTGTAACATCTAGCCGAGTTTTTCGGTCCCAGCTGTTACAGATCGAGATGAACGCACAGGCCAAGCCGAAAATCTCGATCTGTAACATGTAGACCACTTTTGACCGTCTAGTTGTTACAAATCGAGACAAACGGAATAAGCCGGGCCAAAAATCTCAATCTGTAACATCTAGCTGAGATTTTCGGCCCTACCTGTTACAGATTGAGACAAACAGGCCGAGCACGTCTACGCCCGCAGGTCCTTTACGCTGGAACGCTCGACCAGCACACCCGAGACAAGCGTACGGCTTCTGGAGCTCGGGGCTTCCAGACCTGCGACGACCTCGTTGAGCGCACGGACGCCCAGCTCTCGGTGACGGAACTTCACCGACGTCAGAATCGAGTTGGGAATCGTCTTGTAGAGCTCATCGTCGAAGCCGATCACGGACACGTCGTCGGGCACACTGAGACCCTTGTCACGCAGAGCCATCATCACGCCGTTTGCCATGCAGTCGTTAGCAGCGAGGACCGCCGTGCAATCGGGCTTATCGGCAAGCACAAGGCCCGCGGCATAGCCACTATCCGCATTCCAATCGCCTTGCAGAGGCTCGGGCGGCTCAATGCCACGCGCCTCGAGTGCCGCACGCCAACCTTTCATACGGCACTGGCTCGACAGCGACTCTTTCTTACCAGAGACGAAGTACACGTTTTTATGCCCGTGGTTCAAGAAGTACTCGCACGCCATGCGCGCGCCGCCCTCTTGGTCGTCACTGACGGTGGAGCAGGTAGGATGTTCCATCGGTGTGATAATCACCGTCTTGAGGTCCTTCGGTGCCTCAAACGTATCGAAATCGTCGACCATCTGACGCAGGTTGAAGATCATGCCATCAACAGGCAGCCGCGACATCCTGCGCGCCGCATCGGCAAGGGTCATCTTCTCCGCTGCGCACTTCTTAATCATCGTGAGCGCAAAGCCGCGTTCTTCGGCGGCATCGGCGATACCGTCAATCATGTCCACGGCACCGCCCGACAAGTGGAACATCACCACGCCGATGCACCCGTAACGGCCCAACTTGAGCGAACGCGCGGCAAAGTTGACTCGAAACCCGAGCGTCTCCATGGCCGAGTGGACCTTATCGCGTGTCGACTCTCGCACACTATCGGGCTCATTGATCACACGCGAAACCGTCTTGAGAGAAACACCCGCGGCAATCGCCACATCGTTCATTGAGACATTTTTCTTGTCCATCGTTGCCACTACTTCTCCAGTCGGTTTTGCATCGCTTGTTTTTTGCGTTCTAGCATACACTACCTGCCCGACTGACAAATCAACCGTTTACCGGACAATATCGACCGCTCACCCGTAAATCCTTGTTGCTCTTCCAAAAATGTCTTACGTTGTCATTAACGAAATGACAACGTTGTCATTTCACAATGCCTTCCTTAAGCAGGAAGGTTTCCGGGCAGTCCTGACCATCCATCGACGACCAGTTCCATCCACATGCATCGCGCATCAAGTAGCAAAGGAGCTCTATGGACGCCATCGTAAAGATGCTCGAAAAGCATCAACCGTTCTTCGAGAAGATCTCGAGGAACATCTACCTCCAGGCTATTAAGGACGGATTCCTTGGGTGCATGCCCATCGTCCTCACCTCTTCGATCTTTCTGCTCATTGCCACCCTTCCCGGCGTAGTCGGCATCACGCTGCCCCAGCCGCTCATCGACTGGTGCAACAAGCTGTACAACTTCACCATGGGCGTCATGGGCATCATGGTCGCCGGCACCACTGCCAAGAACTTTACGGCTTCCATGAACCGTCGCATGCCCGCCGGCAAGGTGCTCAACGACGGCTCCACCATGGTGGCCGCCCAGTGCAGCATGCTGCTGCTCGCCGTTACGCAGTTCACCACCAAGTTCAACGGCTCCGAGCTTTCGGTCTTCGACTGCACCAGCATGGGCACGCGCGGTCTGTTCTCGGCCTATATCGCCGCGTTCATCACCGTGTGGGTCTACAAATTCTGCGTCTCGCGCGATCTGACCATTAAGCTGCCCAAGGAGGTTCCGGGCGCCATCGCTCAGAACTTCCGCGACATCATCCCCTTTGGCGGCGCCGTCATCATCTGCGGCATTATCGATGTCGTCGTGCGCAACCTCATGGGCGTTCCGTTCTCCGAGCTGCTTATCAAACTGCTCTCCCCGCTCTTTACCGCTGCAGAAACCTATCCTGGCCTTATCCTTATCCAGGCAGCCACCGCGTTCTTCTGGTTCATCGGTGTCCACGGTCCCTCGATCGTCCAGCCGGGCATCGACCCCATCCGTCTTGCCAACCAGGCCGAGAACCTGCAGGTTCTGCTGGCCGGCGGCCACCCCGCCCACTCCCTCACCTTTAACATGTCGCTCGTGGGTGAGTTCGGCGGCACCGGCGCCACGTTCATCGTGCCGCTTCTGCTGATTCTCTTCATGAAGTCCAAGCAGCTCAAAGCCGTCGGTAAGGCCTCGATCGTTCCTGTTGCCTTCGCCGTCAACGAACCGCTGCTCTTTGGCGCGCCGATGATCCTTAACCCCTACATGCTCATCCCCTTTGTTGCCGCCGGCTGCGTCAACGTGAGTGTTGCCAAGTTCTTTATCGACAATGTGGGCATGAAAGGCTTCTCCTTCGTGGTGCCTTGGGCT
>CALJNY010000201.1 GCA_937981515.1 uncultured Collinsella sp.
CTGGCCGCCGGCGGCTTCTACATGGTCTGCATCTACTCGTTCGGCACCATCCTCGACTGGCATGAGTTTGTTAAGAGTCCGGTTCCCGCGCTTGCCTGCCTCAAGGGCATCAACATGCTCCTGTACCTGGCCATGCTCGTCATCGCCACGCTTGGACCCATGGGCCCGATGAACTCCTTCTACGGCGCCACGAGCCGCATCATGCTCGCCATGGGCCGCAAGGGCCAACTGCCCGAGCAGTTCGCCGAGGTCGACCCCAAGTCCGGCGCTCCCAAGCTTGCCTGCGTCGTTCTGGGCGTCATCACCGTCGTCGGTCCGTTCCTGGGCAAGAACATGCTCATCCCTCTGACCAACGTGTCGGCTCTCGCCTTCATCTTCTCCTGCGGCATGGTCGCCCTCGCTTGCCTGCGCATGCGCTTCACCGAGCCCGACCTGCCTCGTCCCTACGAGGTGCCCGGCGGCAAGTTTGGTATCTGCCTCGCCATCGGTGCCTGCGCCATCATTATCGGCCTGCTCGTGATTCCGTTCTCTCCCGCCTCCCTCAACATGGTGGAGTGGAGCATCGTGATCGGCTGGTTGGCTATTGGCCTGGCCCTCATGGCTTTCACCAATTCCCGCAAAAAGTAACGCCTAGCCGGGGCGGACCAGGTGCGCGGGACCCTCTCTTCCGCGCACCGAACCCGGCATCACTTGGGTAGCTTTGTGAGGCCTTAACCCAACACGGCCTCGCCCACTATATGGATCCATAAGGAGGAACCATGTCCACTAAGTATGCAATCGTTGGCGGCAAGCTCATCGACGGTACCGGTGCCGAGCCGGTCGAGAACTCCCTCGTTCTCGTCGACGACAACGGCAAGATCGAGTACGCCGGTGCTATGCAGGACCTTCCCGAGGGCGTTGAGGTTATCGACGCCGCCGGCAAGACCGTCCTTCCCGGCCTGATCGACACCCACCTGCACTTCTCGGGCAACCTGACCGACGACGATACCGATTGGGTCATGCAGCCGCTCCTCGAGAAGCAGGCCGTCGCCGTCAAGCAGGCCTACGACTGCCTCACCCACGGCCTCACCACCGTTTGCGAGATCGGCCGCTTTGGTATCCAGATCCGTGACTGCATCGACAAGGGCGTCTTCAAGGGCCCGCGCGTTCTGGCCACCGGCCTTGGCTTCTGCCGCGTTGCCGGCCACGGCGACTCCCACCACTGCAGCCAGGAGCTCAACAAGGAATCGCACCCCTGGGGCGATCAGGTCGACGGTCCTTGGGATCTGCGCAAGGCCGTCCGTCGTCGCCTGCGTGAGAACCCCGATGCCATCAAGATCTGGGCTACCGGTGGCGGCATCTGGCGCTGGGACTCCGGCCGCGACCAGCACTACTGCTCCGAGGAGATTCAGGCCGTGGTCGAAGAGGCCAAGATGGTCGGCATCCCCGTGTGGAGCCACTGCTACAACAACCACGCCGCTGCCTACGATTCCGTTCGCTTTGGCTGCGAGCAGCTGATTCACGGCTTCGATATCGATGAGCGCACCATGGACCTCATGGCCGAGCAGGGCACCTTCTTCACCCCGACGATCGCCTTCCTGCCCACCTGGTACGCCACCTATCCGCCCGTCTACGTTCCCGAGCTGCACGACAAGTACGAGGGCACCCTGGTCGAGAAGGAGCTGCAGCGCAACTACGACTGCCTGCGCGAGGCCAAGAAGCGCGGCGTCGTCATGACGATCGGCTCCGACTCCTTCTCCTTCGTCACCCCGTACGGCACCTGCTCCATCGAGGAGATGTACGAGTTCGTCGACAAGATCGGCTTCACTCCGGTCGAGACCATCACCTGCGCCACCCTCAACGGTGCCAAGATGTGCCACATCGAGGACGAGACCGGGTCCATCGAGGCCGGCAAGTGCGCCGACCTGCTGGTCGTCAACGGTGACGTCGCCGCCGACATCCACGTGCTCAACACCGACAACATGGACGTCATCATGAAGGACGGCTGGATTGTCGAGGGCGGCACCTTCGGCGAGGCAAACAAGTACAGCGCCTAAGCTACCGTTCATCGATGGCTTGATGTAAAACACAGTTTTTGATTGCATAATGCAATGGAGAGGGTCGCTTGCGGCCCTCTTTATTGCTATGGGTGCGATAGAAAAAAGGGGATGACGGTGGATTTAAACAGGCTGATTCTGGGCAAGAGCTACAACTCTACCAAGGTCTTTCGCACGGCCCAGCATGTGGTCCAGGCCATCCTGCTCGGTATTGTCGTTCCGGCGCTTATCTTGCTGCTTATCTGGGATTTAACCGATAATCCCAATCCCGTTCCGGGCGTTGTCGTTATTGCCGGCATGGTCATGCTGTGCTTCTTTTTCTCGTATGTCTTTGTGGTCCCCGACGACCTCACATCGAGCGCAACCGACCGTACGCTCGCCATCGCATCAAAAATATTCGCCTATACATCGCGTGGCCTTACGCCCGAAGCGGCCCTGGGCGCCTCTAAAATTATCCTGTCCGAGACCATCGCCTCTGCCATCTGCTTTACCGACGGCAAGCAGGTGTTGGCAAGCTGGGGCGAGGACTCGGCAAAGTGCCCCGCCGGCACCCCGGTCGTGCTCAAGACCACGCTCAGCGTGATTGAGACGGGCGAGCAGAGCGTGTTTTCGCGTGACACCTCCAATGAGACGGGCGGCTATTTTCCCCGCCTGCGCGCCGGCATCGTCGCGCCGCTTACCGTGCGCGGGCATTGCGTGGGCACACTCGAGCTGTATTACCCTCGCCTGAGCAGCATCGATATGCGCCAGACGGCCCTTGCCTCGGGTTTTGCCGACCTAATTTCCACGCAGCTCGCCAGCTTTGAGCTCGAGCGCCAGGACGAGCTCACAGCCCGCGTTGAGCTTCGCGCCCTGCAGTCGCAGGTCGACCCGCATTTTCTATTCAATACCATTAGCACGATCGTGTCGCTCGTTCGAACCGAGCCCGACAAGGCGCGATCGCTGCTGATCGACTTTTCCAACTACTATCGTCAGACGCTTTCTGACTCCGATACGCTCACCACGCTCGAGCACGAGGTGGAACAGGGCACTCGTTATATCAATCTTATGCAGGCCCGGTATGGCGACGGCCGTCTGCGCGTTTCGGTCGACATCGACTTTGAGGTGCACGACAGCCTGGTACCGCCGTTTATCTTGCAGCCGCTGCTCGAAAACTGCATCAAGCATGCGCAGCGCGAGATCGAGCCGCTTTCTATTCGTGTTAGGGCTTTCGAGACCGATGACGGCTTGGAGATCATCGTCGAAGACGACGGCATCGGAATGAGCGAAGAAGTCTGCGCGCATCTGTTTGAGCAGCATCGCCGAGAGGAGCCCGAGAGCATTACCGCCGACGGCTCCGTCAAGCGAGGTTGCGGCCTGGCGCTCTTCAACGTGCTTCAGCGCATCCATTTCTTTTACGGAGAAGATTCTGGCATGCGCGTGAAGTCTCAGGAGGGCGTGGGAACGCAGGTCATCGTTGAGTTGAACGGCGAGCCACATGAGCCGGCGCCGTTGACGGTGTAGCACGCGGTTGGATTGAGAGAAAAAGAGGGGAAGCGCATATGTCCGAAGGCTGGAACATCCTGGTGGTTGATGACGAGCCCCCAATTAGGGCTGAGCTACGCTATCTGTTGGAAAAGGATACGCGTGTGGGTCAGATTGCCGAGGCGGGCAATGTCACCGAAGCCGTGGAGTTGATTCTGTCGAGCAAGCCCGACGTGCTGTTTTTAGACATTACCATGCCCGGTCGCTCGGGAATTGAGCTTGCCGAGACCCTGCAAAACCTAAAGAGGCCGCCGGTCGTGGTGTTTGTGACGGCATTTGCCGAGTATGCGGCCGATGCCTATAACCTCGATGCTGTCGATTACATCGTCAAGCCGGTCGAGGATGCCCGCTTGTCAAAGGCGCTTGACAAGATCGAGACTGCCCTGGGCGCTCGCCGTGCCGTCCATGCTCCGCGCCAGCCTTTGCGCCTGACGGTGGATCGCGGGGGCAAAAAGGTGTTCATTCCCGTGGCGGATGTCTGCTACTTTGAGGCGCGCGCCGATTTTTGCAACGCCGTCTGCGCCGAGGGGACGTACCTGATCAATGAGTCGATTTCCTCGCTCGAGCGTCGCCTGGCCTCCGAGGGCTTTATCCGCGTCCACCGCAGCTATCTGGTCAATTTGGAAGACGTGCACAATGTCGAGATCGGCTCCACGGGCCTGATGGAGCTCAGGCTCGACCGTGTGAGCTCGACGGTGCCCGTGTCCCGTCGTCGCGCTGCCGAGGTCAAATCGCACTTGGGGCTAGCGTAAGGGTCGGTGTGCCATCGTTTGCCGTTGCAGGTTTGGCATGACTGTGCGGTGGGCATAATGGATTGCATCGAATGAAATCGAAAGGATTATTATGCCCGCGCTCATTACGCATCATCTGTTTGGCGAGGAAAGCATCGACCGTCTTCCGCAGGGCGTTATTACGTCCGACGAGGAGCGCATCGCCTTTATCCTGGGAAACCAAGGTCCCGACCCGTTTTTCTTCCACATGCTCACGCCGCGCATCTCCGACTGCATGTCGCTTGCTCAGGTCATGCACCGCTCGCGCATGTCGCGCCAATTCTCGTGCCTGCGCGACGGCGTGTCGCACCTGCAGCCGCGCGATGCCAATCTGGGTCGCGCCTTTGCGCTGGGCCTGCTGTCGCACTATGTGCTCGATCGCAATGCCCACCCCTTTGTCTACGAGCAGCAGTTTGGCATTGTCGAGTCCGATCCCGAGCTCGAGGCTTCGGGCAGTCAAGTTCATGCCGTGCTCGAAAGCGACCTGGACGTGTTGATGCTGCAGCTCAAGCGCGATGGGGCTACGGTCGAGGATTATCCTCCGGCGGGCGAGATCGTCACCACCGACCGCATCAATCGCGTTGCCGGCGTGCTGATGAGCTACGTCGCCGGGCGCGTGTACGGTATCGACATCCCGGCGGGGGAGTACGCTGGCGCCGTCTCGGACATGCAGATGCTCTACCGCACTATCGAGCCGGCCGGTTCGGCCAAGACGCGCGCGATTGCCCTGCTCGAGGGCTTGGTGCACGATTATTCGCTGCTCGACGGCCTTGCGCACCGCGTGACGACCGAGCTGCCCGAGCGTACCGGCAACCTGGGCCACTTGGCATGGAAGAACCCCTTTACCGATGAAGTCTCGACCGAGAGCTTCCCCGAGGTCTTTGACTGCGCGCTGCTCGATTACGAGTGCACGGTTGCCCGCTTTATCGAGACCGGCGATATGGAAGCCGTGACCAACCACGTCAATTACAGCGGTCGCGTGCTCGGCGCCGACGAAGAGTTCGACCGCGAGGAGTAGCAAGCTGCCTCGCCCATACTCTCCAATAAGTTGCGGTGGAATAGTTCCTGAATGAAGCCCCCGGAGGGCTAAGCGGGAACTATTTCACCGCAATTGCGTTGATGGGATGGCGTTTCGCCCTGCGTGTCCGTATGACCGCTCCTGTCCCTTTGCCGAATCCTTACCGGCGCTTCTGGACAATTGGGGTACGATGAACTAGCTGCATATCGGGCGAATACGAAGGGGCCCTGTCCATGAAATACACCAAGCTCGAGCGTAACTGGGTTATGTACGATGTGGGCAACTCGGCCCTCGTGCTGCTCAATACCTCGGTGGTGCCCATCTACTTTAACGCCATCAATACCGGTGCTTCCTCGGCAGACCTGGTGGTCGCCTGGGGCAACGCGCAGACGATCGCCTCGCTGGTCATTGCCATGCTCATGCCCATTCTGGGCGCGCTTGCCGATTACGCCGGCAACAAGATCAAGTTCTTCTTGGGCTTCTTCCTTACGGGCCTGGTTCTTTGCCTGGCGCAGGCTATCCCCATGTCCGCCATGGCATTTTTGACCGTGTACGTGCTGTGCACTATCGGCCTTAACTCCTCTATGACGTTCTACGACGCCATGCTGCCCGACATTACCACCGACGAGCGCATGGACGCCGTGTCCAGCTCGGGCTATGCCTGGGGCTACATCGGTTCCACCGTGCCGTTCATCGTCTGCCTGGCGCTTATCATGGGTGGCCCCGCTCTTGGCGTCCCCACCATGCTGGCAACGCGTCTGTCGTTTATCATCACCGGTGCCTGGTGGCTCATCTTTACCCTGCCGCTCATTCGCACCTATAAGCAAAAGTACGGTCGCGAGCGCAGTCCCCAGGACACCATCGGCCACATCGTGGGCGGCGTGTTCTCCGAGGTCGGACACACCATGCGCGAGATCGCCCACAACAAGCCCGTGCTGGTCTACATGATCGCGTTCTTCTTCTACATCGATGGCGTCCATACAGTCATCTCCATGGCAACCCGCTACGGCTCGGCTTTGGGCATCGATTCGACCCAGCTGGTGCTGGCACTGCTCGTTACGCAGTTCGTTGCTTTCCCGTCCGCCATTATCTATGGCAAGCTCGCCGGTCGCGTGGGCACGCTCAACATGATCATGGTGGCCGTCGCCGCCTACATGGGCATCGTGCTCTTTGCCGCGTTTTTCTTAAAGACTGCCTTTGAGTTCTGGGTGCTCGCCATTTTGGTCGGCTTGTTCCAGGGTGGCGTTCAGGCGCTCAGCCGCAGCTATTTTGGCCGCATCATCCCCAAGGAAAAGTCCAACGAGTACTACGGCTTCTTTGATATCTTTGGCCGCTACGCAAGCGTGATGGGCACCTTCCTGGTGTCGGTCGTCACCTAGCTGACCGGCAACCCGTCGCTGGGTGTCCTTTCCATCGGCGTGCTGCTGGTGCTTGGCTTTGCGCTGCTGGTCCGTCTGTCCCGCACGGCTCAGGCGGCGGCGTAAGGCAACCGGGCTCAGTACGGCAATTGTGCCTATCTGCAGCACTCTTTTGGAAGTAGCCGCATAAATCATTCTGACTTCCGAACAATGTTTAGCCCAAGTGGGTATGATGGAACCAGCTAGGTCGCGGGGCGTCGCCTGTGTTTGGCGGCGCCCCGTTTTTGTGTTGCAAGGAGGGTAAAGGTATGAACGCCACGGTTGTGATCCCATCATATTGGGCGGGCGATGATACCAAAGCAAACGCTCCCGGCACCTACGATCACTCGACGTCGCTCAATGCCGCCAACCCGGAACTCGATCGCTGCCTGACTTCGCTCGAACAGGTGCACGACATTCCGCGCATCATTCTCTTGGTAGTCTGTCCGGTTTCTGCCACGGCCGACGTATCCCGCCGCGTGCACGAAATCGTCAATGCGCATCCCACGCTTAAGGTCACCATCGTTACCAATACTCAGGCTTCGCGTGTTGCCGACCGCGTGGCACAGATTGCGCCCAAAGGCTCGGGCGAGTGCGTGAGCCTGCGCGGCTACGGCGCCATCCGCAACATGGGTCTTGCCTGCGCGGCGGTGTTGGGGCACGACGCGGTTGTGTTTTTGGATGACGACGAGACTGTTATCGATGCTGACTTTATGAAGCGTGCGACCTATGCGCTGGGCCAACAGACGCGTCAGGGCCTGCCGATTTTAGTCAAGAGCGGATACTTTTACGATCGCGACGGGTCGCCGCTGGCTCCCACGGACAAAGCGGGCATTTGCCATCGCTGGTGGACCAAGCGTATCGAGTTCAATCGCTGGATGAAAAAGGCGCTCTCGGGCACCCGCATCTCGCGCTCCAATTACGTGTGCGGCGGCCTGATGGCCCTCCACGCCCGCGCCTTTACGCGCGTGGCCTTCGACCCGTTTATCACCCGCGGCGAGGATTTGGACTACCTGTTTAACATGCGCATGTTTGGCTACGACGTGTGGTTCGACAACGAGTGGACCGTGCGCCACCTGCCGCCCGAGTCCGAGAAGCGCTCGCCGCGTTTTATGCAGGACGTGTACCGTTGGTACTACGAGCGGGCCAAGCTGACGTTCGCTGCGCACCAAAAGGAACTCATTCCGGTTACGGCCGCATCACTCATGCCCTATCCGGGTCCGTGGATCTCGCGCGAGCTCGACGACCGCGTGCGCAAGACCGCCATGGTTCGCAGCATGTTTACCCGCGAGCACGAGGGGTATCTGCGCATCTGGCGTCATGGTATTGACGAGGCCAAGACCTATGCCCGCCAAAACGCCGCAAGCTACCTGCGTTTTCAGAGTTTCTGGCCCAAGATCATGGACGAACTTTGGCGCGACGCACAACTGATTAGCATCCTGGAGGGGGCTGAATGATCGACCGCCGCGCCCAGCGCGATAATTCAATTTCAATCTTTCGCATCATCGCCGTTGTCTGCGCCGTTTGCGTGTTGGCGTACTTTATCTTTGCCCTGGCGACTGGTATTGAGCCGATTGCCACGGTGATTGCCTGTGCGTTACTGTGCATCTTTATCTATTTGACGCTCAATCCCGATTCGGTACGCTCCCAGTACACCGAGGAGACGCTTTCGGTTGCCTCGGCCATGCTCGAGGACATTAAGGGCGGCCTGACACAGGAATCAGCGCTTTTGGTGTGCCGGCGTATTCTGCCCGAGACGCGTGCCATGACCGTTGCCATCACCGATGAGGGCAACGTGCTGGCCTGCGCGGGCGAGTTCGAGGAAAAGCTACTGCCCGACTCGCCCATCCACACGCTTGCCACGCGCTACGTCATTGAGCACGGCATCGTGCAGTCGTTCAACCGCGTGGTGGACGTGGTGGGTTCGGATGGCTCACACAACCAGGTTCCCGCCGGTATCATCGCGCCCATCAAGGTGGGCGACCGTACCGTCGGCACGCTCAAGTTCTACTACAAGACCCCGCGCGCCGTCGACCGTACCCAGTATGCGCTCGCCTCGGGCTTTGCCGAGATCCTGTCCACGCAGCTCGCCATCCACGAGCTCGAGGTGCAAAAGGAGCTCACGGCCCGTGCCGAGGTTCGTGCCCTGCAAGCGCAGATCAATCCGCACTTTCTGTTTAACACGCTCAACACCATCGCGTCGTTTACGCGTACCGACCCGCTGCGCGCCCGCGAGCTGCTGCGCGAGTTCTCCTCGTTCTATCGCGCCACGCTCGACAACTCGGGGTCGCTTATCCCGGTCTCGCGCGAGGTTGCCCAGACCAAGCGCTACCTGACGTTTGAGAAGGCGCGCTTTGGCGAGGACCGCGTACTGGCGACCTTCGATGTCTCCGAGGATGTCGAGGACACGTTGGTCCCGGCCTTTGTAATCCAGCCCATCGTCGAGAACGCCGTGCGGCATGGCATGGGCGATGACGACGCCCTGCGGATCGATGTGACCGTCCATCAAGACGGCGACGACGCAATCTTGATTGCCGTGGCTGACAACGGCGTGGGCATGGACGAGGGCACCGCCGCCAGGCTGTTTGATGAGCGCTCCGCCCGCCCCGATGCCAGTTCCCCGCAAGGCGGCGGCGCCGGCGTGGCCATGCACAATATTTCTGAGCGCATCCATCGCTTTTATGGACCGCACTCTTATACGCGCGTCGAATCGGCGCCGGGCAAGGGCACCAAAGTGCTCCTGCATCTTGATTTGTCAGAGAGCATCTTTGATATTCAAGAGTAAAATAAAAGGCTATGGGCTCAACGCCAAACGGCGGATGCCCAGCGTAGTTTGTTGACGAAAGGTTTAATCCCTATGCTGCGTGCGATGATTGTGGATGACGAGGCCCCGGCCCGTTCGGAACTTCGCTTCTTGCTCGAGCAGACGGGCAAGATCGGCACGATCACTGAGGCGTCGAGCGTCCGCTCCGCCATTGAGATGTTGATGGAAAGCCGCGTCGATGTCGTATTTCTCGATATCTCGATGCCCGGTGCTTCTGGTCTGCAGCTTGCCGAGGCACTGCATAAGCTTAAGAATCCGCCGGCGATTGTGTTTGTGACCGCGTATAGCGATCATGCCGTCGAGGCGTTCGACGTAGATGCCGTCGATTACCTCATGAAGCCGGTCGAGGAGGCACGCCTGGATCGCGCGATCGAGAAGGTCATGCAGCACACCAAGCCCGTCACGGACAGCAAAGCCACCATCGAGCGCATTCCGGTGGAAAAGGGCGGCCGTAAGGTCCTCATCCCCGTGGATGACATTCGCTTCATCATGGCCAAGGACGATTACTCCTGTATCTATACCGTCGATGATCGTTTTCTATCGACGACTTCGCTGGCGCAGTTCGAGGCCAAGCTTTGCGACTTTGGCTTCTTTCGCGTTCATCGCCGCTATATCGTCAACTTGGCGTGCGTCACGGATGTCGAGACGGTGCCCTCGGGCGCTATCCAACTGGGCATTACGGGCGTCGACGAACGCGTGCCGGTCTCGCGCCGCCGCGTTGTACCGCTTAAGAAGGCCCTGAGCCTCTAGCACACTGGCCCCGCAGCCCTGTAGACCAATTGTCTGCGGAGCCGTGGGGCTTTTTGTATATACGTCGAATCGGTTTTGCAGAAGGGATCCCATGAACAGTGCAAGCGCCAAGCGCATCGACATCATCTCGGACACCCACGGCTATCTTTCGCCCGCGCTTCTGGACGAGCTCAAGGGCGCAGATCTGATCATCCACGCCGGAGACCTCACCTCAGAGATGGATTACGAGCATCTATGTACCATCGCCCCCGTGCGAGCGGTCCTAGGCAACAACGACTACTACCGCGACTACGGCCCGGATGTAGACCGTCTGGCCCTCTTCACCTACGAAGGCCTCAAATTTGCCGTAGCCCACTACCGCGAAGACCTTCCGGTGGGATCCGTAGACGTAGCCATCAACGGCCACACCCACGTAACCAAAGAAGCCCAAGTGGGCCGCTGCTTAGTCCTCAACCCGGGCAGCGCCAGCTACCCCAGAGGCACCCGAGGCCCCACCATGGCCAGAATGCTCGTAAAAGACGGCAAGATCATAAGCACCAAATTTATTGACCTAGAGTAACCACAACAAAAACGGGGGATGCAAGCCGCACCTCCCGTTTTTCTTTAAGCCAAAGGCCAAAGTTCAACAGGATCCATCAGACCAACCCCGCCGAGGAGCACGCGGGCTAGCCGCGCAGCGGCGCACGCCCGCAAAACTGGTTGAACAAAGTGACGACAGGGAGGGTCTCCGGGGCTGGGGCGCGGGTTAAGTTTGTCGCGAGTTCCGCACGCAAAGGAAAGCACTTAATGTGCTTTCCGTCTTGCGCAGGACTGTAGAGCAGCAAACTTAAACAGCGGGCCGCCCGGACCGGGAATCCGCCCATGCGCGCAGAAGGGGATTCCTTTTGTGTAGGCTTTGCGGAAATGTGCCAATTTTGGGATACGCCCGGCGGCGTGGTCTGTTGACGGCACAGCTAACGCCACGTATCCTATCGAACTGCGTGTTTCGTAGGGGGATGCTGACCCCTCGATTCAAGCCGTTGCACTTTACAGAAAGCTGGAATCATTCGAGAAGGAGTACGCTTTGCCTACTATTAACCAGCTGGTTCGCCAGGGCCGTCGTTCCGTGCCCAAGAAGTCCAAGAACGCTGCTCTGCAGCACAACTCCCAGAAGCGCGGCGTGTGCACCCGCGTCTTCACCACGAGCCCCAAGAAGCCGAACTCGGCTCTTCGTAAGGTTGCCCGTGTTCGCCTTGTCAACGGCATCGAAGTTACTGCTTACATCCCGGGTGAGGGCCACAACCTGCAGGAGCACTCCATCGTGCTCGTCCGCGGCGGTCGTGTCCGTGACCTCCCTGGTGTCCGTTATCACGTCATCCGTGGCGCCTACGACGCTGCTCCGGTCCAGAACCGTATGCAGGCCCGTTCCAAGTACGGTGCTAAGCGCCCCAAGGCTAAATAAGCCAGATAACGTTTTGATACTTTCGCCGTGTGCCGCCTAAGCGCCGCACGGTAGACACTTAAGGAGATTTCACATGCCGCGTCGTGCAGCAGCTAATCGTCGTGAGGTTCAGCCTGACGCCGTTTACAACAACCGCCTGGTGACTCAGCTCATCAACAAGGTCCTTCTTGATGGCAAGAAGGCCACCGCTGAGCGCATCGTTTACACCGCTTTCGAGATCGTTGCCGAGAAGTCCGAGGGTGGCGACGCTCTCGCTACCTTCAAGAAGGCTATGGACAACGTCAAGCCCACGCTCGAGGTCAAGCCCAAGCGTGTCGGTGGCGCTACCTATCAGGTCCCGATGGAGGTCAACTCCCGTCGTTCCACCGCTCTGGGTATCCGCTGGATCGTCAACTTCTCCCGCGCTCGCAAGGAGAAGACCATGGCCGAGCGTCTCGCCAACGAGATCCTCGACGCTTCCAACGGCCTGGGCGCTTCCGTCAAGAAGCGTGAGGACGTCTTCAAGATGGCCGAGGCCAACCGCGCGTTCTCTCACTATCGTTGGTAAGTTAAGGTAAGGAACTAACATGGCTAAGCCTAAGTACAAGCTTTCCGATACCCGTAACATCGGCATCATGGCTCACATCGATGCCGGTAAGACCACCACGACCGAGCGTATTCTTTACTACACCGGTAAGACCCACAAGATCGGTGAGGTCCATGAGGGCGCTGCCACCATGGACTGGATGGTTCAGGAGCAGGAGCGCGGCGTAACCATTACCTCCGCTGCTACCACGTGCTTCTGGAAGAAGGACGGTACCGACTACCGCATCCAGATCATCGACACCCCGGGCCACGTTGACTTCACCGCCGAGGTCGAGCGCTGCCTGCGCGTCCTCGATGGCGCTGTCGCCGTCTTCGACGCCGTTGCCGGCGTTCAGCCTCAGTCTGAGACCGTTTGGCGTCAGGCTTCTACCTTCAACGTCCCCCGCATCGCCTTCATCAACAAGTATGACCGCGTGGGCGCTGACTTCTTCAACGCTATCGAGACCATGAAGGATCGTCTCGATGCCAACGCCGTGGCCGCTCAGGTCCCGATGGGCGCCGAGGACAACTTCTGGGGCGTCATCGACCTGGTCACCATGACCGCATGGGACTTCAAGGCCGACGACAAGGGCATGACCTACCCCGAGCCGATGGACGAGATCCCGGCTGAGTTCGCTGACATCGCTGCCACCAAGCGCGAGGAGCTCCTCGACGCTGCTGCCAGCTTTGACGACGAGCTCATGGAGAAGATCCTCATGGAGGAGGACTTCACCGTCGAGGAGCTCAAGGCTGCTCTGCGCAAGGGCGTTCTGGCCAACGAGCTCAACCTCGTCTTCGTGGGCTCCGCCTACAAGAACAAGGGCGTCCAGGAGCTGCTCGACGCTGTCGTCGACTACCTGCCCAGCCCGCTCGACGTTGAGGCCGTCACCGGTACCGATCCGGACACCGGCGAGGAGATCGAGCGTCATCCTTCCTTCGACGAGCCCTTCTCCGGCCTGGTCTTCAAGATTATGACCGACCCGTTCGTCGGTAAGCTCACCTACGTTCGCGTTTACTCCGGCCGTGCCGAGTCCGGCTCCTACGTGATCAACGCTTCCAACGGTCAGCGCGAGCGCCTCGGCCGCATCCTCGAGATGAACGCCGCCGAGCGTATCGACCGTGACGACGCTGCCGCCGGCGACATCGTCGCTTGCGTCGGCTTCAAGAACTCCACCACCGGTGACACCCTGTGCGAAGAGGGCAAGGAGATCGTCCTCGAGAAGATCGAGTTCGCTAAGCCCGTTATCGACGTTGCTATCGAGCCCAAGACCAAGGCCGAGCAGGACAAGATGTCCCTGGCTCTGACCAAGCTCGCCGAGGAGGACCCGACCTTCCAGGTGTCCACCAACCACGAGACCGGCCAGACCATCATCGCCGGCATGGGCGAGCTGCACCTCGAGATCATCGTCGACCGTCTGCTCCGCGAGTTCAAGGTTGACGCTAACGTTGGTAAGCCCCAGGTTGCCTACCGCGAGACCGCTGGTCACGACGTCGAGAAGGCTGAGGGCAAGTTCGTCCGTCAGTCCGGTGGTCGCGGTCAGTACGGCCACGCCGTCATCAAGCTCGAGAAGATGGAGGAGGGCTTCGGCTACGAGTTCGTCAACGCTATCGTCGGCGGCGTTGTGCCCAAGGAGTACATCCCGTCCATCGACAAGGGCATCCAGGAGGCCCTGAACACCGGTGTTATCGCCGGCTTCCCGGTCCTCGACGTCAAGGTCACCCTGTTCGATGGTTCTTACCACGAGGTCGACTCCTCCGAGGCCGCCTTCAAGATCGCCGGTTCCATGGCTATCAAGGACGCCCTCAAGAAGTCCGATCCGCAGCTGCTCGAGCCGATCATGGCTGTCGAGGTCGAGACCCCCGAGCAGTACATGGGCGACGTTATGGGCAACCTCTCTGGTCGCCGCGGCAAGATCGAGGGCATGGAGGATCGCAAGAACAGCAAGCTCATCCGTGCCAAGGTGCCGCTGGGCGAGATGTTCGGTTACGCTACCGACCTTCGCTCCCAGACCCAGGGCCGTGCATCCTACACGATGCAGTTCGACTCTTATGAGCCCGCGCCCAAGTCCATCGTGGACGAGGTCATGAGCAAGAACGCCTAAGTTCGAGCTCCCTGTTACGTAATCCGCGAGAACATCTCTCGCACTCTTTGGAGGTTTAAGTTGGCTACCCAGAAGATCCGCATTCGCCTCAAGGGCTATGATCACGAGGTCGTCGATCAGTCCGCGAAGCTCATCGTCGAGACCGCTCAGAAGACCGGCGCTCGCGTTTCCGGTCCTGTCCCCCTGCCCACCGAGCGCAACCTGTACACGGTTATCCGCTCGCCGCACGTGAACAAGGACTCCCGTGAGCAGTTCGAGATGCGCACCCACAAGCGCCTCATCGACATCCTCGACCCCACCTCGGGCACCGTTGATTCGCTCATGCGTCTCGACCTCCCCGCTGGCGTCGACATCGACATCAAGCTCTAAGCGATATCGCTCATAGCTTAAAGGGCCTCGCTGCCGTAACGGCAGCGGGGCCCTTTTGTTTTGAATGATGGTTTGGACTGCGGGGTAATGCTGCCAAGTAGGTGGTTGCGGCGCCCTATTCGCTCAAGGGGCGCAGCGATGCCTCCTCAAAATGGAAGGATCGAAAGCCGTCTTCCGTTTCGATGCACGCGCGGCCGCAATCGTCGACCGTTCTAAATATGCCACGAGCCAGCTCGTCCTCAGCGGGGGAGCGGGCGATAACGTGCTCCCCGATCCAATTGAGGTGAGCGATATATTCGTCGTGGACGGGCGCGAGCGGACCGGCGTCTTCTTCCTTGGCGTTGAGGCGCTCTGCCCAGGCATCTACAGCGTCTATAACTGCGTGATAGACCTCATCGAGGAGCATGTCGACGGCGGGAACGTTCTTGTTGAGGTCTGACAGGCCGATTGCTGGCAGGCCGCCATCGGGAACCTCCGCGGGCACATAGTTCACGTTAACGCCGATGCCACAGACCGCAAAGGGGTTGCCTTCGTTATCGCGTGCGGCCTCGACCAGAATGCCGCCGAGTTTGCGTCCACGCGCGACCAGGTCGTTGGGCCATTTGAGGCCAATCTCGTTTGCAAGACCCTGTTTTTCGAGTGCCTCGAGCACCGCTAGGCCGCTGACGGCGGCAAGACCAGAGTACTTTGCGGGATTAACGCATGGACGCAGGACAATCGAAAGCAATAGGTTGCCGGCGGTTGAATCCCACTTGTGGCCGCGCCGGCCGCGTCCTGCCGTTTGCGCGCGGGCGGCAAGTCCTGTGCCGTGCGGCGCACCCTGTTTTCCTGCCTCGAGCAGGTCATCGTTGGTCGATCCGGTTACATCGACAATCGTTAATTGGGCATCCATAGCGGCTGCTACCTCCTTATTGAATAAGTGAATGACGCAATGGTGTCGAGAGATAGACACAATGTGAAGCCTTTGTCGCATTTGGACAATTTAATGTTAACACGTCAACAATGACTGAAATGCGTTATCCTCTCTTGGTCGATGTAAACACGTCAACAACTCAAAGGAGGTTAGTGATGGGTTTCACGATTCTTGGAACAGGTTCGGCACTTCCTGAGCGCAGTGTTTCCAATGACGAGCTGTCTGAGTTCCTCGATACCTCGGATGAGTGGATTTTTACTCGCACAGGTATCAAGAGCCGCCACGTCTGCACCAC
>CALJNY010000202.1 GCA_937981515.1 uncultured Collinsella sp.
ATCGTCACGAGCGGCTCGATGCCGTGCTTTTGGCACTCGCGGAATACATCCTCGGAGAAGGCCAGACCAGCCTCGTTGGGCTCGGTCTCGTCGCCGTTGGGGAAGATGCGGGTCCACGCCAGACTCATACGGAAGGTCTTAAAGCCCATCTCGGCAAAGAGAGCGATGTCCTCTTTGTAGTGGTGATAGAAATCGATGCCGGTCTGCGCGGGATAGTAATAGCCGTCCTCGAAGTCGAGCATTTTACGCTGGCCGGAGACCACCGCATAGCGCTCGGGGCCATGCGGAGCCACGTCCACGTTGGCAAGGCCGCGGACATCCACGTCGTAGGCACCCTCGCACTGGTTGGCAGCCGTCGCGCCGCCCCACAGGAAGTCATTACGGAAAGCCATGCATCAATCCTTTCGCACGCTGTTGTCATAGGCTTAGTATCCCTACAAACAACGCGTCGCTCAACGGCAATGACGCAGGCCGACACTTCTTTTCGCGCGCGGGTGCCCGGCAGCCGACCCGTCTGACACTTTTTGATACCCGCCCCCCAACCACCACAAAGGGGACAGGCACCGTTGTGGTGGTTGGGGGCGGCTTGTCTCGATCTGTAACAGGTAGGCAGCCAAAACCGGGCTTGGTGTTACAGATCGAGATTTTCGGTCAGCTTCTACAGTTTGTCTAAATCTGTAACAGGTAGAGACGATTTAGCCCGCTAGATGTTACAGATTGAGACAGAAGATGCTAGTCGCAGGCGATGTCGAGGTTCTTTCCGATGAGGCCTACGTAGCCGCCCTCGGCAGCCTTGGGGCTGTCGGCGTGGCAGAGGACCCACTTGTCGGCCTTCCAGTAGCAGTAGCTGTCGCCGGCAGCAGGCATATCGGCCGCGACCTCGGGGCGCGGGCCGTTGGTGCCGGCGGGCAGCGCCACCATCACCTGGAAGCCACCGTCGTCGACCATGCACGGCGTGTAGTGGAGCGTGGTGTTGAAGACTTCGACGACCGTACCCGCCGGCACGCGGAACGCCTTGACGCACGCGGTGTCGAGCTTGCCGTCCTCGATCTCCCAGCGATGCGCCACGAGCAGGATAAAGTCGCGCGCGCCCAGGTTGAACTCGCTCGTGCGGTGGTACTCCAGGCAGTTGAGACGCGTGTTGTGGCCGTTGCACCAGCCCAGCTGGAACGGACGGCCACCAAACATGAGAAAGCCAAGCTTGTCGGCATCCTTGACGTCCTCGAGCTCCGGCGCACTTGCAACGTACTTGCTGCCCTCGGGAATGGGCGTGGCAGAGAGCGCCTCGAGCACGGGCGACGTAAGCTCGGACGGAACGTTATCCCAAACGTTGCCATAGGACTTGAACTCGGGATCGTTGACAGAGTAGATATGCATGTTCACTCCTGTTCGTAAATGTGACTATACGAACATTCTAGAACAAACATGAGCGATTTTGAACGCTCGTCCCGACCAATCAACAAAAAGGCGCCCCCGCATAAGCGAAGACGCCCAATGCGCGCGTTTTGGGCGATAAAGCTCTTACGCCTGCTGATAGTGCAGGTGCTTCTCGTCGATATCAGCCAGGTCGCGGTCGAGGTAACGGCGCGCGAGCCAGTTAGCCATGGGAAGGTTCTGGTCCAGGTAGTTGCCGCACTCCGCGGGAGCGGCACCGGGGACATCGCCCTCAAAGTCGGCGACAAACTCGAACAGCTCACGTACGAGTGGCAGGATCTCCTCGCTCGTCACCTCGCCAAATACGACGAGGTAAAAGCCCGTGCGGCAGCCCATGGGGCCAAAGTAGACAATGCGGCTCGACCACTCGGCATGATTGCGAAGGAACGTCGCGCCCAGGTGCTCAATGGTGTGACACTCGGCGGTGTTCATGACCGGCTCCTTGTTGGGCGTGGTCAGGCGCAGGTCAAACGTGGTGACGGCGGCGCCGGTCGCCGGATCGCGGTCGATACGGCTCACATACACGCCGGGCTCAAGCAACAGATGGTCAACGGAAAAACTCGCGATGCGCTCCATGGCAGATCCTCTCGATAGTCAAATTGGGACGGGACTCTTTTAGCTGGTTCGAATGGTCGCACCAATCATACCAGTCAAAAAAGCCCCGTCCCAAAAAGACAGCTTAGCCCAGGACACGGGCCATACGCGTCTTGAACTCGGACAGGAAGCGCGGGGCGTCGACGGTCAGCGCCACGAGTGCGCCCTTGTCGGGGTCGGCCACACGACGCTCATCGCAGATGGTGCGGCCGCGATACTCGCCCAGCAGATCAACACGCAGATTGCAGCCGAGCGCACCCACGAGCGTGGGGTCGATCGCCACGGCAACGGCCAGCGGATCGTGCAGCGCACAACCACCCAGGTAGGGGGCGTTCATCTCGTACGAGCCAATGTAGTGCTCGACCATGCTCGCAAACGCACAGCCCGCCATGGTGCCCGAACCCGTCCAGCCGGCAATGTCGCGACGCGTGAGCACCACGCGATGCGTCACGTCCAAGCCCACCATGGTGAGCTTGCGGCCCGAACGCAGCACGGCATCGGCCGCCTCGGGATCGCTTGCCATGTTGGCCTCGGCACCCGCACTCACGTTACCGGGCACGGTCAGGGCGCCGCCCATCACCACCACGCGACCGATAGACATCATCGCCGCCGCATCGCGCTCCAAGGCAAGTGCTAGGTTGGAGAGCGGACCGGTCGCCACGTAGATTAGATCGGGACCATAGGTGCGCGCGGCATCAATCAGATAATCGACCGCCGCGTTACCGTCGGCCGACGTCGCCCCCACCGGCTCGTACGGCGACGCGGGCACGCTCGCCCCGCCAATGCCGTTCTTGCCGTGGATGAGCGTGGTGGACGCCGGCGGTGTATAGGGCTCAGTCGCCTTAATGGGACGATCGGCGCCCAGGTACACCGGAACCTCGGGGCGACCCAGCAGATCGAGCACCGCCAGGCAGTTGTGCGCCGATTGCTCGACGCGCACGTTGCCAAAGCACGTGGTGATGCCCACCAGCTCCACCTCGGGGCTCGCGATGGCATAGGCAAGCGCCATCGCATCGTCCACACCCATATCCAGATCAAGGATCAGCTTCTTGGTTGCCATTGTTCTACTCCGCTTCTCCGTCTTGTACTAAATCGTCTAAATCAAACACGCGCTCAACTTCGGCTCGCGTGGGAATCGACTGCTGAGCGCCCAGGCGCGACACCGTCACTGCCGAGGCGCGAGCACCCGTGGCCATGCACTCAAAGAGCGGCAAGCCCTCTAGGCGAGCTGCTGCCAACGCACCGATAAACGTATCGCCCGCGGCCGTGGTATCGACTACCGTGCTCGAAAGCGCCGGCATGCGCAGCAGCTCACCACCATCGCCGAGCGTAACCGAGCCGGCGCCGCCCAACGTGATGACCGCAGCTCCGGCACCCTTGGCGAGCAGGGCATTGAGCGCCGCGATGCAGCTCGCATCATCCGCGGGCAAGATGCCCGTCAGCACCTGGCATTCGGTCTCGTTGGGACAGACCAGGTCGACCGCAGGCCAGGCCTCCGCAGGCAACTCACAGGCAGGCGCTGGATTAAAAACCGCATAGAACCCCAGCTCGTGAGCGCAAACAAGTGCCTCGGCCGTCGCTGCAAGGTCACATTCGCCCTGGGCGATAAAGACGCTTCCGGCAGCCGGGGCAATATCGCTGGCGTCGCCGTCGAGCTCATCGGCCACCAGACAACGCAGGGCGCAGGCCACATCCTCGCCCGCAAGCGCGTGGTTGGCGCCCGGCGACAGCACGATGCGGTTGTCGCTCTCGCAGCGAATGATAGTCGCGGTACCGGTCTCCACGTCATCGCGACGCGCCACAAACTCAACGCCCACGCCGGCATCCTGAAGCCCCGCCACGAACGCATCGCCAAACGCATCGCACCCGACCGCGCCAATCATGCACGTGCGCGCACCCATGCGCGCGGCGGCGACGGCCTGGTTAGCGCCCTTGCCACCGGCGTTGGTGATAAAACCACTGCCACCGACGGTCTCGCCCGCGCGCGGCATGCGCTCGCACGCCACCGAAAGGTCCATGTTCATGCTGCCGAACACCGCAACGATGCCGCGATCTGCCATGGAAACCTCCTCATCTGCGGGCCTTATGCCCACCGTCGGCCGTCAATCGTGCCCTCTCGCACCTCTATAACTTTAGTTCACTTTGATGTGAACGCACGCTTGAGCTTGCGCCAGCAGCAAGCATTCACAGGAGCAGGCAGCTACAATGAATATGTGCTGATTATTCTCGTCATTGGATGATGTTTTATGGAACAATTCCCACAATCGAGCCTACGCGGCCCGCGCCGCGCGCCCGATAACCAGGCGCCGCACGAACGCCCGCGCGCCGACCGCCGCACCGGCGAGCCACGACGCGGCCCGGTCCCGCATCGAACGCCCACCAACAAGGACGCCCGCACCAACAGCGCCGCAAAAGAACAGGCACCCGCTCGCCCCAAGTCCCGCTACATTCCTGCGCTCGACGGTCTGCGTACGCTCGCCGTCGTCGCGGTGGTGCTCTATCACCTCAACCTCACGTGGGCTCAGGGCGGCCTGCTCGGCGTCACGATCTTCTTTGTGCTTTCGGGCTATCTGATCACGCGCCTGCTGCTCAACGAAGTCGCTAAGACCGGCCGCATCGATCTTAAGAGCTTCTGGATTCGCCGCATCCGTCGCCTGGTCCCCGCCGTGGTAACGGTAGTGTTCGTGACCTGCGCGCTGTGCACCATCTTTAACCACGTGATGCTCACCAAGATGCGCCCCGACATCCTGCCGTCGCTGCTGTTCTTCAACAACTGGTGGCAGATTGCCCAAAACGTCTCGTACTTCAATGCTCTGGGCGACCCCTCGCCGCTCACGCACTTTTGGTCACTTGCCATCGAGGAACAGTTCTACCTGATTTGGCCGCCACTGCTGTTTGCCATGGTATCCATGCATGTGAGCAAGCCCAACACGCGCCGCGTGGTTCTGGGCCTTGCCGCGGTATCTGCCCTCGCCATGATGGTGCTTTACAACCCTGCCGCCGACCCCAGCCGCGTGTACTACGGCACCGACACCCGCGTGTTCTCGCTGCTACTGGGTGCCTGGATGGCCTTTATCCCCGATCGCGACCTGGCGCCGGTGCGTCTCGCTCATCGTTTGGGGCTCAATCGCCTGGCTGGCGCCGCCAAGCACGGCAAGAACGCCGTGGGCAAACCTGGCGAGAAGGCCGACGAATCAGCCGAGACTGCCCCGGCACAGCCGAGCGCCCTCGTGCGCTTTTGGTCCTCGCCCGCATCCATCGATGTGTTGGGCGTCGTGGGCCTGGTTGGCCTTGCCGCCATGGTCGCGCTCACCAACGGCTACACCGCGTTCCAGTATCGCGGCGGCACGCTGTTATGCTCCATCCTCACGCTCATGGTCATCGCGGCCTGTGTGCAGCCCCAGGGAATGGTTGCCCGCGCGCTGTCCGCCGAGCCGCTCGTGTGGGTTGGCAAGCGCTCGTACAGCATCTACCTGTGGCACTATCCGCTGCTGCTGCTCATGAACCCGGTCGCCAACATCAACGATACGCCCTGGTGGCAGTACATTTTGCAGGTGCTGCTGGTGGTCGCCGTAGCCGAGTGCTCCTATCGCTTTATCGAAACGCCGTTTAGGAAGGGCGCCTTCGGCCGCACCGTCGCCGAATTCCGCGATGGCACCACCACGCCCGCCAACTGGGTGCGCGCGCACGTCCCTGTCTGCGCAGCCTGCGCCGTCGTGTTAGTCGTTGCGCTGGGCGGCCTGATCTTTGTGCCCGAGACGTCTGCGCTGAGCGGCGAGGGCGCCGAAGTTCTGAACAAGGAAGCCAAAAACACCGCGCCCACCGACCAGCAGGCGGCCGACGACACCGACAGGGACAACGACGGCTTCCCCGATGGCTCCTACGACCTGTTGATGATCGGTGACTCCGTGTCGCTGCGCGCCGTTGATTCCTTTGACGGCGTGTTCCCGCACAGCCATATCGATGCCGAAAAGGGCCGCCAGTTTGATGCGGGCCGCGCGACATTTGAGGGCTATATCCAGCAGAACCTTGCCGGCAAGATCGTGGTCTTTGCCCTGGGCACCAACGGTTTGGTAACGGACGCCCAGGTCGACGCAATCATGGCCGACGCCGGCGAGCAGCGTATTGTCGTGTTTGTAAACACGCGCAGCCCGCAGCCGTGGGTCGGGTCCACGAACCAGGCCATCGCCAACGCCGCAACGCGCTACAAGAATGTACGCGTTATCGACTGGTACGGGTACAGCGCCAACCGCAACGACCTGTTTGACGGCGACGGCACGCACCTGTCGGCCACCGGCGTGGCCGAGTACCTCAATCTCATCCACGATGCGGTCAAGAAGGACCTGCCCGTGCACCCCGAGGACCACGTCAACGATCCGCAGCCGGCAGCCGTCAAGTCCGCCGCCGATGCGCTCGTCAGTGCCCTCGCCTACAAGCCACACAAGCTGGGCACCGACAAGTAACGCACAGCCAAATCTGCTTACATCCGCAGGGGGCGTCGGCCACGGCCGACGCCCCCTGCGGCAGTTAGGGACACTCCTTTTGCACCGGCACCTAGGGATACTCCTGGCGCAGCCAATGAAGACCCCTACGGATGAATTCCAAGCCGCTCCAGACATCGTTTCCGCGCCTCGCGCCTGCCCCAAACAATCAAAACAAGCCCTTTTCGCCGCAACCTCAAAGGTCCGTGGGCAAAAAAGGGCAAATATGAGTACTGTTACCATTTTAGTAGCAGACAAAATCCCCCAAAATGACGTCCGGGCGAGCCCTACAGCCCCTTAAAGCAGCCAACCTGACTGGTTTAAGGCGTATTGGAGCCAATTTTAATGGACATACTATAGATTATGTTCATTATCTTCTTCGATGTAAATGCTATTCACTTAGCAACAGTACTCATATTTGGCATTTTTTGCCCACTGCCATATAACTAACACCCTATAGCAGACAAAAAACAGGCCGCAGCCCATCGCTGCGGCCTGTTCGGAGGCAAAAGTGGGCGCTAAGCGCCGTAGCCCATCGCTTGCAGCACAAACATGACGACCGTCAGCACCGTAATCACGCCGATAGTCGCCCACGTGAGCACGTTCCATACGCGGCCGTTGCGGTTGGCGCCCATAATGTGGCGATCCGCCGCGATAACCACCTGGAATACCAAGACTACGGGCAGCAGCACGCCGTTGATGACCTGCGAGGTCATCATAATCTGGAACAAATCGACGCCGGGCATAAGCACCAACACGGCAGAAATGCCGATGATGGCCGTAATGATGCCGCGATAAACCGGGGCCTCGTCCCAGCTGCGATCGGCGCCTCGCTCCCAACCAAAAGCCTCGCAGATGGCACTCGACGTAACGCCCGGCAGCACGCAGGCAGCCAAAAAACTCGCTGCGACCAGGCCCGAGGCAAACAGCACCGTGGACCACTGGCCCGCGATGGGCTCCAGCGCGCGAGCGGCATCGGCGGCATCGCTAATCTGAATACCCGCCGGGAACAGCACCGTACCGGTCGTGATGATAATGAAGCCCGCAATGATATCAGCGGCGATCGAGCCGCTCACGGTGTCGATACGCTGGAGCACAATGTCGTCCTCGCCCGCATTCTTATCGACCACGTTGTTCTGAGCCAAGAAGATCATCCACGGTGCGATGGTGGTACCGATCGTTGCGACCACGAGCGACACGTAGCTGGGGTCGTTTTGAATATTGGGGACGACCAAGTCGACCGCGACCTCACCCCAGTTGGGGCCGGCCATAAACGCGGCGACGATGTAGGTCACGAACACGCAGCTTACCAGCAGCAAAATCTTCTCGATGCGCTGGAAACTACCCGACATGGTAAGCATCCACACCAGCAGCGCCACGAGCGGCACCGAGATGCTCGCCGGAACGCCAAACAGCGCAAGGCCACTCGCGATACCCGCGAACTCCGAGATGGTCACCGCCGTGTTGGCGATCAACAGCGCCGCCATGGCCAGCACGCTCTTGCGCACGCCAAAGCGCTCGCGAATGAGCGACGCCAGGCCCTTACCCGTGACGCATCCGCAGCGCGCCGCGGTCTCCTGCGTCACGATGAGTAGCACGGTCATGACGGGAAGCATCCAGAGCATCTTATAGCCATAGCTGGCGCCCGCGCTGGAATACGTGGCGATGCCGCCGGCGTCATTGCCCGAAAGCGCCGCCAGAAGACCGGGGCCCATGGCGCCAAAGATGGCCGCGATGGTCAGCTTTTGCTTGGTGCTCGGCTTTTGCTTCGTATTTTGCACGCGACCACCTACCCCATGACCGACATGGTGAGCAGCACCGCAGCAGCGCAGTACGCCACACACGAGATCATGACGGCGATGACGTTCATGGCGGTACCCGACGTATTGAGGTCGTGCTCATCGCGCCAGAACAGCACCATCAGGTAAATCACGGCGCTCATGTTGCCCACCAGGCAGATGATGGCCGCGATGTTAAAGCAGCCGGTAAAGAGCTGTTCCTCAAACATAGGGGCATCGAGGAACGCGGCGGTGCGCACCAGCTGCGCACACAGGTAGGTCACGAGCGAAAGGATCAGGCCCATACCCGTGCTCTGGAAGAAGAATCCCAGGTACGGTTTGGGCTCGTCGTCGTGGCCGTCGTACTCCAAGAAGTAGTTCTTGACGAACGACACCATGCGCGAGGCAGCAAGCAGCACGAGCGGCATGGCGCACATGGGGAACACCACCAGATGCGCGGAGCCCAGCGCCGTCCCCAGCACCGTCGCCATAATGCACGAGGCGATGCCCCACACGACGACCCAGTACTGACGATGCACGAACCAGCTGAGCACGTTCGTCGAGTCGTCCGACGCGCTATCGCCCGAACCGACACCGGCGATCTGCAGGTCCTCCTGATGCTCCTCGGCGATAACGTCCATGGCGTCGTCGAAGGTCACGATACCCAGGATATGACGGTTCTCGTCGCAGACAGGGATAGCAACCAGGTCGTACTTGGTCATCTCGTCCGTCACGTCTTCCTGGTCCTCGTCGGGCGACACATAGACCAGATCGCGATAGGCGAGCTGGCCCAGCGTGGCGTCGCGGTCGGCCACGATCAGCGTGCGCAGCGAGAGCACGCCCGTCAGCATGCCGCTCGGATCCTCGGTATAGACGTAATAGACGCTCTCGAAGTCCTCATCGAGTTTGCGAATCGCCTCGATGGCATCGCCGACCGTCGCCGTGGCGGGCAGCGAGACAAACTCCGAGGTCATGATGCGGCCGGCGGTGTTGTCCTCATAGCCCAGCAGGTTACGAATCGCCTTCTCCTCCTTGACGCCCATCAGGCGCAGGAGCTTCTCGGCCTTCTCATAATCGAGCTCGTCGATCAGGTCGGCAGCGTCGTCCGGGTCCATCATGGCAAGCATCGACGATGCGTCGGTATCGGACAGGCCCTCGAGCATCTCGGTCATGAGCTCGTCATCATCGAACTCCGAGATGGCCTCGGCGGCCTGTGCCGTATCGAGCTGCGCGAACACCTGCGCGCGCAGGCGCGGGTCGAGCTGCTCGATGATGTCAGCGATGTCAGCAGGATGCAGCTCGCCAAGCGTCTTGTGCGACACCGAGAGCTGGATGTTCTTAGTCGAGCGATCGAGCAGGTCCATGTAAGACCAGGCGATAATGTCCTCGCTGAGCGGCTTGCCCAGGTGCTTCATAAAGCCCTCGACGACATGCTCGAGTGTGGGGCTGATCGCGCGCAGCAGACCGCGGGCGCCAACTTCGGCACCCAGCAGGCGCAGCTGATTTTCGCCCGACATGGAAAACTTGATGTCGTTTACGCGCACGACCTTCATGCCCTGCGTGTCGACAATTTGCTTATTGAGAACGTCGCGCGCCAGCAACAGCTCGGTCGGCTGCAGGTACGAAAAACGGATTTCGGTGGCCGACGTCTTAAGGTGTACACCCGTCTCGTCGATACGGTCGACCCATTTGCGCCAACTGATCATAAACGGCGTCTTGCCGGGACCACGGAACGCGAGCGACGTCACGTGCGGAAAAACTTCGCCGGTTGCAATGCCAAAATCGTTAACCACGCCGAGCTTTTCGCCGTCGACGTCCAAGACCGGCAATTTGAGCATCTCACTCAGATAATTCAATGGTGCTCCCCATCATTATTCCTCCGGACGCGGCCGCGCGTGCGGCGTCTGGGGGCTTCTGGATATGTATACGCATGCGCGGGCGGCACGCCGCTCGACGCTTACACCCCGTGCATGCGCAAAAAGCACCTGCATGGGGTCATCGACTGTATGGTCGAGGTTTGGATTTCACCTGTAACCTTTCTCTTGACCCTCATTAACCGCAGTAACTATAGCATCAGCATCGCCCTGCGGCATCGAATTTATGCGCTGCACATTGCAGGCATACCAAACGCTGACGCATCCGTGACATAGCCATTGGGGACGTTCTTAAACGACTACCCAATGACTACTCTGTGGTGTCGTCGTCCTCGGCAAGTTGGGGGAACACGGCGTCCTTGGGCATGGTGACCTTCGTCAGCGAGGTGAGCTTTTTGCTCAGCGACGCGTCCGTCTTGACCAGGTCGCTGAGCGTCACGATCTTGTAGCCGTCGGCAATGAGGCCGTCGATAATCTGCGGCAGCGCCTCGAGCGTCTGCTCGGCGCATTCGTCTCTATCGGTGAGCAGCACGATATTGCCCGGCGTCACCGAATCGAGCACCGTCGAGACCTGCTCGTCGGCACCGTTGAGCAGCCAGTCGCCCGAGTCAATATTCCACGAGACCACGGCGGAGACCAGGTCCATCGCATCAATCCAGTTTTGCTCGTCAAAGGCAGCGTAGGGAGCACGCAGTAGCATCGTCTTCACGCCGGTCGCCGACTTAATCGCATCGGTGCCTTTCGTGATCTGTTCGCGTACCGCCTCACGGTCCTGACCCTTGAGCGAATCGTCGCTGTAGCTGTTGGATCCGATCTCGCACCCGGCATCGACAATCGCCTTGGCCGTGGCAGGCGAGGCCTCGGCCGCATCGCCCGAAAGGAAGAACGTCGCGGTGACGCCCTTTTCCTTGAGCACCTGCAAGATCTGTTTGGTGGCGCCGCTCGGACCCTCGTCAAACGTCAGCGCCACGTACTTTTTGTTGCCCTTGGGCGCCACGCTGGCGCACGCAACAACGCAATCGGTGGCGGGCACAACCTCGCCGCGGTCTTGCGTCTTGCCCGACTGCTCACCAACCCACACCTCGGAGCGGCCCTGGACACCCCACGTCTGCACATACTCGATAGCGCCCGTACCCTCGACCTTGAGCTTGGGCTCGATAACCGTAGCCTGAACCTCGTGCTTCTCGTAGGTGTTACGGCCATCCTTGACCGTCACCTTCTCGCCGCCCTCAAGTTCGCGGCTACCCCATTTGCCCTGTTTCACGCGCTTGCCGTCGACCTTCACCGACAGCTTTTCGCCCCCATGGCGCTTGAGCACGCTGTCATCAACGGCCAGCAGGTCGCCTGCGTCGTAGGTGTCAGTCAACTCCTGGTCGTCGATGAGGTTTTGTAGCGTAGAGCCGACGCGCACTGCGGTCTTCTGGCCGTTGAGCTCCACGTCCACACTGCGGTTGACGTAGCCCACGACGGCAGCGATAAACAGCACGAGCGCGCAACCCACGGCGATGAGCGCGTAGGGCAGGCGAGACGAACGACGGGGCGTACGGCTGTTGCCGATGCGCGCACTGCGGTCGCTAAAGCCGCGGCTATGGTTGAGATACATCGCGCCGGGCTTACGGTGACGCTTGCGCTGACCGCTGGGCAGCTGCCCCAGGTCGCGGCGCGCCGTCGGACGCGCACCCGAACGCCCGTTTAAGTTGGATCCGTTTTGGCGCATGTGCCCTCCCCCATAAACACAGCAAGCCGGAGCAACAGGTCTCCGGCTTGCCTCCCATCATTTGGTACGTCGCTATTTTGTAGCTTTTGACGAGCCCCCGCTCGCCTTTTGGTATTCGTCCTTAAAGGCCTTGAACATGCCGCGCGTCTTGCCGAGCTGCTTGCCCAGTGCGCGACTGCCCTTGTCCACGGCAACCGATCCCTTGTCGTCGAGCACCTTGGCGCCCTTCTTGACCTTATCGCCCACCACGACGCTTGCCTCGGCAGCCTTTGCGGCGGCGCCGCCCGAATACCCGAGCGACTTGACCTCGTCCGAGACGACCATCGCGCCGTTCTCGTAGCCGCGCAGCATCGTCGGCGGCACCTGCGTGTCACCAACCAAAACACTCGAAGCAGCACCGGCGGTCACATAGAATGCCTGCACGATGCCCGAGCGTGGCTTGAACTCAACGTCCGAGCAATAGCCCACGACGTCGCCCGATTCCGTGCGCACGTCCATACCGACCCAGATGATGCAATCGTCCAGGTTGATGTCGAGGCGCTTGGCGGCGGCGGCATCGTACGTGTCCTTGACGTCATCGACCGCAATGGCACCCTCGTAGACACCAATGGCGTCGAGCGCCACGAATCGGTCGGGACGCTCGATCATGCCCGCGATATCGGACTGGCGGACCATAAAGCCGACCACGCGCGTACCGCCCGGGGTAAAGACCGGAAAGTGAATCTTTCCGAGCTTTTTAGGGCTGCGCGGCGTGCCGTCCTTTTTGGTGCGCTTGTCCTCGGTAGGCTTGCGATAGATCTTGGCGCCGACAAAATCCCCGGCGCGCATTATGCCTCGGTCGAGGGCTCCGCAGCCTCGGTATCAGCCTCGACGGCGTTCTCGACCACGACGTCGGCGGCAGGCGTCACGTTGCCGCCCGAAATGGCGTCGTTGAGCTGCTCGCGCAGCTGGTCCATGCGCTCGCGGGCCAGGTCGACCTTGGCGCGCAGGTCGTCGGTCTTGGCGTCGACCATCGGGCCAAAGTCATTCACCGCAGCACGGGCCTCCTCGGCGCTGTGCTCGTAGGTGTCGCGCATATTGTCCCAGGCGTCGTTGGCGATATCGGCAGCCATGGCGCGGGTCTCGGCGCCCGAGCGCGGGGCCAGAGCAACGCCGACAATAGCGCCGGCAGCGGCACCAAAAAGTGCGCCGGAGACAAAGCTGAAAGTCTTACCCATGATCATTCCTCTCCTGCGGGCACGTCGGTGCCCACCGTTTGAATGCTGTCCATTATACCCGCAGCGCATCACTTGCCGCTCCGCTCATCTGCGTACGGCAAAGGCGCAGGTACGTGATGGTGATAAACGCGTAGGCCTACTCCTGGGGCATAGCCGGCATGGCCACCGTGGCACCCGGGTCCTCGCCGGCGCCGTCCACGAGCGGCAGGCCGCCCTCATGCGCAGGCCCTGCCGGAACCGTCGCCGCACCGCCAAAGACGGCAGCGGAGGCCTCGTGGTTCTCGGCAACCGCGCCCTCGGTATCAATCGCCACCTGGGGCTCGTCGTCAAAGTTGGGGACACCCTGGGGCTCGGTGGAAACGGGCTCGGCGGTCGCATCGGAAACGGGCTCGGCGTCGACCGGCGCATCGCCCTCGTCAGCGCCCTCGTCAGCGCCCTCGTCCTCGGCAGCATCTTCGCCGTTCGCAGCGGCGACGGCCTCGTGAGGATCCTTACCCTCGGCCTCGGCGCGCATGCCCAGCACCAGGTTGCGCAGGCCCGCGACCGTGCCCTCCACGTCGGGGGCAGGCTGGTCGGCGTGCAGATAGGCCCAGTCCATCATAAAGGTGGCCGAAGACAGCGCACCGATGGCCAGCGCGTCGTCGGGGCACGAAAGCTCAACCTCAAAGACGCGCTCGTCGTGCTCGCTTACGCGCGTGCGGCCGCACGAGATGCTACCGGCAAGACCGGTCTCGTTCATGAGCTCGACCGTCACATGCTCAAGCAGATGGCAAAGCTCGGTCTGGCCCATGCAGTCCTGGAACTCGCGACCGGAATCACCCAGGCACAGGTGCTTGGCAATCGCCGGCACCAGGTAATACACGCGCGCCGTAGCCTCGATATCCTCCGAGGTCATGAGCGGCATGCCGGGGTTCACCAGCACGTGCGCGCAGATCTTGTCCTCGCTGACGGTGACCTTAAGGATGTTAAACAGGCCTGCCATAACTCTCCCCTACTCTTCCTTGTCCTACTCGTCGCCGTCGTGCGGATTCGCGGAACCCGCACCCGACGTCGTCGGCTCGTCTACCGAAGACTCGGAATCCTTCTTATCGGTTTCGGCCGGAGCGATCACGCGAATGAGCGAGATGCGCTGGCCACGCATCGACTGCACTTTAAACTTGTACCCCGCGACCTCAAACACCTCTCCGATGTCGGGCACCGAGTCGCAAAGCTCCAAAATCCAGCCGGCGATGGTTTCATAATCATCGCTTTCCTCAAGCGGCCAACCAAGCTCAATCGCGTCATCGCACGAAAAACGCCCATCAACGAGCCACTCGCGGCGCGAAAGGCGCGTGAGATACTTGTTGTCGGGGTCGAACTCGTCCTCGATCTCGCCGACGATCTCCTCGACGATGTCCTCGATGGTGATGATGCCGGCCGTGCCGCCGTACTCGTCCACGACCACCACGATCTGGTCGTGCGAGGTCTGCATCTCGGACAGCAGCGGCAGGATGTCCTTGGTGTCGGGCACAAAGGTGGCGTCGCGCAAAAAGCCGGCGATGGGCTGGTCGCCCTTGCCGTCGAGCGCGGGCTGAATCAGGTCCTTGATGTGCGCGATGCCGGCGACGTTGTCGGGATCCTCGTGATAGACGGGGATGCGGCTAAAGCCGGTCTGGCGCATGGTGGACAGCACGTCGGCGACCGTCTCGTCGTCCTCGCACATGGTGGTGTCCACGCGCGGCACCATGACCTCGCGGGCAACGGTGTCGCCCAGGTCGAAGATCTCGTGGATCATGCGCTTTTCCTCGTCGAGCAGGTCGTCCTGCTCCGAGACCATGTACTTGATCTCTTCTTCCGAGACGTTCTGGCGGTCGTCGGCACTCTTGATGCGCAGGATGCGGGCCAGGCCATCGGAGCAAGCACCGGTCAGCCACACGAGCGGACGGGCGATCTTTTGGAAAAACGACAACGGTCCCACGACCTGCTTGGACACGCCCTCGGCATTGGCCAGGCCGATGCGCTTGGGGACGAGCTCGCCGATCACGATGGACACGAAGGCGACCGCGACGGTGATGATGACCGGCGCCAGGCCGCGCGCGATGGCGGAGAGCGGCGCGATGCCAAAGCTCATGAGCCACGTAGCGAGCGGGTCGGACAGACTCGTCGAGGCGACGGCGGACGAGGCGAAGCCCACGAGCGTGATGGCGACCTGGATGGTGGCGAGCAGCTGGTCGGAGTCGGCAGCCAGCTTAATGGCACGCTCGGCGCGTTTGTCGCCTTCCTCGGCCTCGTGCTCCAGCACGGCGCGCTTGGCCGTGGTGAGCGCCATCTCTGACATAGAGAAGTAACCGTTGATGAGGGTCAAAACGAGGGTGGTGATAAGGGAGATGGTTATGTCCATCGGGAGTTTCTCGAACCTCCAAGATTCGGGACGTCGGATTAAAACGTTGACGGCGGATACGGCAATTGCACCGGCGCCCAAACAAAGACGCGGGCGCGCAGGCGTGGTCGCTAGATTACGAAGAGAATCACCGCCATGAACTGGAAGATGCTGCCGGCGAGCACCCACAGGTGAAACACGCTGTGAAGATAGCGCACGTTTTTGGCGATATAGAACGGCACGCCCGCGGTGTAGCACACGCCGCCGACGGCGAGCAGGGCAAGTGCCACGGGGTTGAGCAGCGCCACAAGTTCGGGCAGCTTAAAGACAACGAGCCAGCCCATCAGCAGGTAGACCAGGCCGCTTACCCAGTGCGGTTGACGCTCGCGCATAAAGCACTCGAGGGCGATGCCGATAATGGCGATGGCCCATACGGCAAAGAACAGCACAGCGCCGCCGTCGTTTGCGAGCGTGATGAGGCAAAACGGCGTATAGCTGCCAGCTATGAG
>CALJNY010000203.1 GCA_937981515.1 uncultured Collinsella sp.
CGACCAGGCGTCGGGTTGGGCCGCGGTCAACGCCGGGGGCAAACACATCGTGGTACTGGGGACCGGCGCCGATGTTGTCTATCCGCGCTCGAGCGCCGGCCTCATAACGCGCACACTCGATACGGGCGGCGCGGTCGTTTCGATTTCGCCGTGGGGTATGGGACCGCGTAAGTTCGCCTTTCCGCGGCGCAATCGTGTAATCGCCGCCTTGTCGCAGGCACTCTTTGTTTCCGAGGCGGGCATGCCCTCGGGTACGTTCTCCACGGCGGAGGCCGCTATGGACTTGGGACGAGAGCTCCTTGCAGTGCCGGGCTCCATCCTTTCGCCCGAGTCGCGCGGGACCAACTATCTCATCGCTAACGGAGCCTGCTGCATCATCGATGAGGAATCAATCGAGATGGCCATCTCGCGCATCTACGGCACGCTGCGCTACTCGCGCCCCGATGCACCTGGCATCGCCGATCTGGACCCCACGCAGCAGGCCGTGATGCACGCGCTTATCGCTTCGCCGCTCAAGGTCGACGATATTGCCTCGCTCGTCTCGCTTGATGCTGTCGGCGTGCTCAAGCTCTTGGGCTCGCTCGAGCTCGAGGGACTTATCGAGCGCATGATGGATGGAAGGTATGCGCCCTCAAAGTTTGCGCTTCACGCCCAGACGCCCTTCGGTCACAATGGAAAGCGTGTCAATTAGAAAGGTGTTTGCAGATGCAGTTCGATCAGGTGACGGTTATCGGTGGCGGTCTGGCGGGTTCGGAATGTGCGATCCAGCTGGCAGATCGCGGGTTTGCCGTAAGGCTGTGCGAGATGCGCCCCCAGGTGAGCTCTCCGGCCCACCATACCGATCACTTGGCCGAGCTCGTCTGCTCAAATTCGTTTAAGTCAACCCGTCCGGATTCTGCTGCTGGCCTACTAAAGGCTGAGCTCGAGCGCATGGGTTCGGTGCTGCTCGATTGCGCTCATCGTGCGGCCGTTCCCGCTGGCGGTGCCCTGGCGGTCGACCGCGTTACGTTTTCCGAGCTTGTCGAGGCCGAGGTTGCCGCCCGGCCCAATATCGAAGTCGTGCACGGCGAGGTCACGCAGATTCCCGAGGGCCACGTGGTCATTGCCGCAGGGCCGCTGTGTTCACCGGCATTGAGCGAAGAGGTCATGAAGCTCGTCGGTGGCGATGCCCTGGCCTTCTTTGATGCGGCCGCGCCAATCGTCGATGCCTCCACGCTCGATATGGACGTGCTGTTCTCGCAGTCGCGCTACGAGGAGCAGGGGAGCGGCGACTATCTCAACGCTCCGCTCAACAAGGAGGAGTACGAGGCCTTTATCGAGGCACTCACCACCGCCGATCGCGTGGTGCTCAAGGACTTTGAGGGCGGTGATCTCTTCCAGGCCTGTCAGCCCGCCGAGGAGGTCGCCCGTACCGGTAAAGATGCTATCCGCTTTGGCGCCATGAAGCCCGTCGGCCTGACAGACCCGCGTACCGGACGTCGCCCCTGGGCGGCGATTCAGCTGCGCGCCGAGAACAAGGAAAAGACCGCCTATAACCTGGTGGGCTTCCAGACAAATCTGACTTTTGGCGAGCAGAAGCGTGTCTTCCACATGGTTCCCGGTCTGGAGAATGCCGAGTTCTTCCGTTATGGCGTCATGCACCGCAATACCTTTGTCGATGCGCCGCACGTTCTTGACGGCACCTTTGCCGTGCCTGGCACGGGCGTGCGCCTCGCCGGTCAGATTACCGGCACCGAGGGGTACATGGAAGCGGTGGCGACCGGTCTGCTTGCTGCGCTTAACACCTATGCCGAG
>CALJNY010000204.1 GCA_937981515.1 uncultured Collinsella sp.
TCATGCGAGCGTGGCGGAATTGGTAGACGCGCCAGATTTAGGTTCTGGTGGGATTCCCGTGAAGGTTCGAGTCCTTTCGCCCGCACCAACGCACCTGCGTCGGCTCCTGCCGTCGCGACTCTTTGTTGCATAAAGGTACCAGCACCTCAGATAAGCTGGGCAGTATGAGGAGGAACGTGTTGAACATCACCGCTTCTGACGTCAAGGACGCCAAGCTCACCGCTACGGTCACCATCCCGGCCGCCGACGTCGACGCCGCGATCAAGAAGGCCTACAAGGACACAGCCAAGAAGTACCGCTTCCCGGGCTTCCGCGCTGGCAAGGCCCCCCGTCCGGTCATCGATTCTGCTTTTGGCGCCGAGGCTACCCTCGCTCAGGCCACCAACGACCTGATCGCCGCCAACGAGCCCGTCGTCCTCAACGAGCTGGACATCGTCCCCACCAAGAACGGTGACTACAAGGAGCTCGACCTCGCTAAGGATCACGAGGACTACACCTACACCGTCGAGTTCTCCCTGCGTCCTGCTGCCGAGCTCTCCTCCTTCGACGCCGTCGAGATCGAGATGCCTCCCGCGGAGGTCACCGAGTCCGAGATCAACAACCAGGTCGAGATGCTCCTCAACTACCGTGCCACCTTTGAGGACGTCGAGGGTCGCGCCGTCGAGGCCGAGGACTACGTTACCGTCGACCTCAAGGCCGTCGAGAACGCCGACAACTTTGCCGCCGAGGGCCGCATGCTCATCGCCGGTAGCGACAGCAACCCCAATGAGTTCAACGAGGCCCTGATCGGTGCCAACGTTGACGACGTCAAGACTGTCACCTGGACCGACGAGGTCGAGGAGGGCGAGGAGACCGAGACCCACACCGTCGAGGTCACCGTCAAGGGCATCAAGGTCCGTAACACCCCCGAGCTCACCGACGAGCTCGTCAAGTCTGACTTTGGCTTCGACAGCATCGAGGCCATGCGCGACGCCATCAAGCTCGAGATCGAGCAGGACAAGGCTTCCCGCCTCCCGGCCGAGAAGGAGAACCGTTGCGTCTCCGCTCTCGCCGAGCGCCTGCAGCTCGACGAGATGGACGCCGACTACGAGCAGTCCGTCTTTGAGGAGCTTGGCCAGAACTTCCTGTCCAACCTCGCTGCCCGTGGCATGACGCTCGACACCTGGCTGCCCGCTTCCGGCCTGACCATGGAGCAGTTCATCGGCGACCTGCACAAGCAGGCCAACGACGTTGCCCGTGAGTCCCTGGCGCTCGACGCTCTCGCCCGTGAGCTCAAGATCGAGGTCACCGAGGACGACATCAACGCCGAGTTCGAGAAGGCCGGCGTCAAGGACGTCGAGGCTTCCAAGGCCGAGTTCATTGCCGATGGGCGCATGCCTGCCGTCCGCGAGTCCATCCGTCGCTCCAAGGCCGTCGATCACCTGGTCGAGAACGCCAAGGTGACCGAGGTCGACGAGACCGCCAAGGACGCCGAGTAATTCTCGCCACCTTTCCCGCGAGCGCATGGATGCGCCCGTGATGGGGTAAAGTTATAAACCGGTTATCCGGTTGCTTCGTACGGTGCCAGCCAATGCATAGCATGCGGGCACCGTACGTTTGTCTAGAACCACTATTGGTCCGTAAGAGAAATGGAGATGCGTATGATCGCTAAGTTCGATTCCGCCCTCGTGCCATACGTTATCGAGCAGACGCCGCGCGGCGAGCGCAGCTACGATATCTATTCGCGCCTGCTCAACGACCGCATCATCTTCTTGGGCGAGGAGATCAACTCCGTCAGCGCCAACCTGGTCGTTGCCCAGCTGCTGCATCTTGAAAGCCAGGATGCCGAGAAGGATATCTCGCTCTACATCAATTCGCCCGGTGGCGAGGTCTACTCCGGTCTGGCGATTCTGGACACCATGAACTTCATTAAGCCGCAGGTCTCCACCATCTGCGTGGGCATGGCCGCGTCCATGGCCGCCGTGCTGCTTTCGGCCGGCGCCAAGGGCAAGCGCTTCTGCCTGCCGCACTCCAAGGTCATGATTCACCAGCCCAGCGGCGGTGCCCAGGGCCAGCAGACCGAGATCGAGATCGTGGCCGAGGAGATCAAGAAGACTCGCCGCGAGCTCAACCAGATTCTTTCCGACGCCTCGGGCCAGCCGATCGAGAAGGTCCAGGCCGATACCGAGCGCGACAACTACCTGACTGCTGCCGAGGCCCTCGACTACGGTCTGATCGACCGCATCGTCACCTCGCGCGACCTCGCCGCGAAGGACGCCTAGGATGGCCGGTAACATGCAGGATAACTTTGACGAGAACGGCAACCCCATCCGCTGCTCCTTCTGCGGTAAAGAGCAGGGCCAGGTCCGTCGTCTCGTAAAGGGCCCGACCAACATCTTTATCTGCGACGAGTGCGTCGCCGCCTGCTCCGAGATTCTTGAGGAGTCGCTGGCTTCGGACTTTATGGACGCCGCCCGCAACGGCAATCTCCCGGGTTTCCTCAACGACCACGGCCAGGCTGCGTCCCAGCCCGCCGTTGACCCCGAGACGGAGGGTTTTGAGCTCGAGGACGACCGTCAGGTCATCACGCACGTGCCGACGCCGCACGAGATCTATGACGAGCTTTCGGCCTATGTCATGGGTCAAGAGGACGCCAAGCGTGCCATGTCGGTGGCCGTGTACAATCACTACCGTCGCGTAATCGAGGGCGGTGCCGCGGTGTCCGCCCTTGACGAGGCATCGGGCATGGGCGCCCAGTTTGACGATGACATGGACGAGGTGGAGCTCGCCAAGTCCAATATTCTGCTGCTCGGTCCCACCGGTACCGGTAAGACCCTGCTCGCCCAGACGCTCGCGCGCATCCTCGAGGTGCCGTTTGCCATCGCCGACGCCACTGCGCTCACCGAGGCTGGTTACGTTGGCGAGGACGTGGAGAATATCCTGCTCAAGCTCATCAACGCCGCCGATGGCGATATCGAGCGCGCGCAGGTGGGCATTATCTACGTGGACGAGATCGACAAGATCGCCCGCAAGGCCGAGAACCTCTCCATTACCCGCGATGTTTCGGGCGAGGGCGTTCAGCAGGCGCTGCTTAAGATTCTTGAGGGCACGGTGGCAAGCGTTCCGCCAACCGGCGGCCGCAAGCATCCCCAGCAGGAGTTGCTGCAGATCGACACGACGAACATCCTGTTTATCTGCGGCGGTGCCTTTGTGGGTCTGGACAAGATCATCGCCGACCGCGTGGGCAACAAGGGCGTGGGCTTTAACTCCGAGATTGCCGGCCCCACTTCGGTCGACGAGAACGACCTGCTGCGTCAGGTGCTCCCGCAGGACCTCAACGCTTTTGGCATGATCCCCGAGTTCGTGGGCCGTACGCCCGTCGTCACCCAGACGCAGGCGCTCGACGAGGACGACCTGGTGTCGATCCTGACCGAGCCCAAGAACGCCGTGGTGCGTCAATACCGTAAGATGTTCCAGCTCGAGGACGTTGAGCTTGAGTTTGAGGACGCCGCCCTGCACGAGATCGCCCGCATGGCGCTTGCCCGCAAGACCGGCGCCCGCGGCCTGCGCGCCATCTGCGAGGACGTACTGCAGCAGACGATGTTCGACCTTCCCAGCGAGGAAGGCGTTGCCAAGGTCGTCGTAACCGAAGCCGCCGTCAAGGGCGAAGAGCAACCCCAGCGCATCTACGGGTAAACCAGCCTAAAACGTGTTTGCAAATAGCCTCCGACCACCCGCGGTCGGAGGCTATTTTATATATGCGCAATAACCCCAACTACCTGTGTTATTCTGTGTGTTTGTTTAAGCCTCAGCGAAGTCATTCAGACTGAAGTAATCGATACCTAAGGGGAGGAATGTAGGCCCTGGCGGGCCTACATTCCTCACCGGCGGGATAGGGAGAGATATATGGAAGAAATGCCCAAGAACTACGATCCGTCGACCAACGAGCCGGCGATCCTCCAGAAGTGGCTTGACGGCGGCTACTACAAGCGCCGCGAGGGCGTGGGCGACTGCACCGTCACCATTCCGCCTCCCAACGTGACCGGCAAGCTCCACATGGGTCACGCCACCGACGACTCCATCCAGGATGCCATCGTCCGTATGGCCCGCATGCGCGGCAAGTCCACTCGCTGGGTGCTGGGCACCGACCACGCCGGTATCGCCACGCAGACCAAGGTCGACAAGAAGCTCAAGAGCGAGGGCATTAGCCGCCTGGAGATTGGCCGCGACAAGTTTGTTGACGCCTGCTGGGACTGGACCCACGAGTACGGCGGCATCATCGTCGAGCAGATCAAGCGCATGGGCTGCTCCGTCGACTTCGATAACGAGCGCTTTACCATGGACGAGGACTATGCCCAGGCCGTGCGCAAGGTCTTCTGCGACTGGTACCACGACGGTCTGATCTATAGCGGCAAGCGCATTGTCAACTGGTGCCCCAACTGCACTACCGCTATCTCGGACGACGAGGCCGAGTATAAGGACGAGAAGGGCCACCTGTGGCACCTGCGCTACCCGCTGACCGAGCCGGTCAACGGCCAGGACTACATCGTCGTCGCCACCACGCGCCCCGAGACCATGCTCGGCGACACGGGCGTTGCCGTCTCCCCGAAGGACCCTGAGAAAGCCGCCTTTGTGGGCAAGACCGTCAAGCTCCCCATCGTCGACCGTGAGATCCCCATCTTTGAGGATTGGCATGTCGACGCCAACTTTGGCTCCGGCTTCGTTAAGGTCACCCCAGCCCACGACCCCAACGACTACGCCATGGGTCAGGCCCACGACCTGCCGCAGATCAACATCTTCGACGAGCACGCGGTGGTCGTCGAGGGCTACGGCGAGTTCACCGGCATGAACCGCGACGAGTGCCGCGAGGCCGTCATCAAGTGGTTCGAGGAGCACGACCTGCTCGATCACGTCGAGGACCTCGACCACTCCGTCATGCACTGCTACCGTTGCGACTCCGCGCTGGAGCCGTGGCTGTCCGAGCAGTGGTTCGTCGCCGTCGACAAGCTCAAGGGGCCGGCGCTCGACGCTGTCAACTCCGGCAAGGTCACCTTCCACCCCGCGCGCTGGACGCAGACCTACACCACCTGGATGGAGAACCTTAAGGACTGGTGCATCAGCCGCCAGCTGTGGTGGGGCCACCGTATCCCCGTGTTCTACTGCGAGGACTGTGGCTGGGAGGACGCCCTGACCGAGGACACTGACGTGTGCCCCAAGTGCGGCCGCACCGAGGCGGAGCACGGCCAGTCGTTCGAGCGCATCCGCCGCATCACCGGTTACCTCGTGGGCACCCTCGACCGCTTCAACGATGCCAAGCGCGCCGAAGAAGGCGACCGCGTGAAGCATCAGATGTAACAGGTTGAACGTGACCCCTCCCGACACTATACGTCTTTACGGCACGGCTCCGGATTCCA
>CALJNY010000205.1 GCA_937981515.1 uncultured Collinsella sp.
TTGAGAGGGGTGCGGGGTAGCGGTATCGTGAACCGAATAAAACTAAAACCCAGGCAAGGGAGCTAGATATGAGCGAGCAGACTATCGGTACCACATGTGTTCAGGGCGGCTATCACCCGGGAGATGCCGAGCCGCGCCAGGTGCCCATCTACCAGTCCACCACGTGGAAGTACGACACGTCCGAGCACATGGGTAAGCTGTTTGACCTTGAGGAGTCGGGCTACTTCTACAGCCGTCTACAGAATCCCACGTGCGATTTGGTTGCCGCCAAGATCTGTGAGATGGAGGGCGGTACCGCTGCGATGCTCACGAGCTCGGGCATGGCTGCGAACTTCCTCGCGATCTTTAACGTTGCCGGTGCCGGCGACCATGTGGTCGCAAGCTCTGCCGTCTACGGCGGTACCTACAACCTGCTTGCCCATACCATGGGTCGCATGGGTCTGACCTGCACATTCGTTGCCCCTGACTGCACCGATGAGGAGCTCGAGGCAGCCTTCCAGCCCAACACCAAGCTCGTCTTTGGCGAGGCCATCGCCAATCCCGCCCTCGCCGTGCTCGATATTGAGCGCTTTGCCAAGGCCGCACATGACCACGGCGTGCCGCTGATGGTCGACAACACCTTCCCGACGCCTGTGATGTGCCGTCCCTTTGAGTGGGGCGCCGACATCGTGACGCACTCCACCACCAAGTACATGGATGGACATGCTGCCTACCTGGGCGGCGTGATCGTCGACCACGGCCAGTTTGACTGGATGGCGCATGCGGACAAGTTCCCGGGTCTCACCACGCCCGATGAGAGCTACCATGGCGTGACCTATGCCGAGAAGTTCGGACGCGAGGGTGCCTTCATTACCAAGGCAACCGCTCAGCTCATGCGCGACCTCGGCCCCATGCAGAACCCGCAGGCGGCGTTTTTCTTGAACAGCTCGCTCGAGAGCCTGCATGTGCGCATGCCGCGTCATTGCGAGAACGGCCTGGACGTTGCCAAGTTCCTGCAGAGCCATCCCAAGGTGCGCTTCGTGAGCTATCCGGGTCTGGAGGGCGACAAGTACTATGACCTGGCTCAGAAGTACATGCCCAACGGTACCTGCGGCGTGGTGAGCTTTGGCTTTAACGGTGGTCGCGCGGCGGCCGAGACCTTTATGAAGAGCCTCAAGCTCGCCCAGATTGCCACGCACGTGGCCGACGCCCGCACTTGCTGCCTGCATCCCGCTAATGCCACGCATCGCCAGATGAACGATGAGGAGCTCATCGCCTGTGGCATTTCCGCCGACATGGTACGCCTGTCGTGCGGCCTCGAGGACACGGCTGATCTGATTGCCGACCTTGAGCAGGCGCTCGAGCAGTGCTAGGCTAGCGTTCGTGCAAGGTGCCGATGCCGGCAGAATGCTTCGGCGACCTTTCGTTCCGATTCCGTAGGCGGGGCCCCCAAAGCGGCGGGTTTGAGGGGCTTTGGGGCCCGTTTTTTACGTTGGGCCACTCGAAAGGATGGATATGGAGAAAACTGCAGAGCAGCTGCGCCGCGAGCACATTGCCCTAGAGGGCGACACCCATGGCAAGAACAAATGGGCGATTCTGTTTACCGTGCTCATCATGACGTTTATGGTGTGTCTGGATTCGACCGTCGTGACCGTGGCGCTTCCCGTGATGCAAAAGGAGCTGGGCGTGGGCCTCGATCGCATTCAGCTGGTAAGCTCGGTGTATCTGCTTGCGACTTGCGTGGCTATGTTGCCGTTTGGCCGTCTGGGCGACGTGCGCGGCAAGGTGAATGTGTTTCAGCTGGGCGTCATCGTCTTTTCGGTCGGCTCGCTGCTTTGTGGCCTTTCGGGTTCGCTCGAGGTTCTTATCCTGGCACGCATCGTTCAGGGCGTCGGTTGCGCGGCGGCCATGGCTAACAACATGGGTATCATCACCGAGTCGTTTCCGGCGCGCGAGCGCGGTCGTGCCATGGGTATTCTCGCGACCTTCGTGGCCCTCGGCATGATGTGTGGCCCCGTGCTCGGCGGCATGCTGGTGGCACGCTTTCCCTGGGAGAGCATCTTCCTCATCAACCTGCCCATTGGCGTCATCTCGTTTATCGTGGGGCTCTACACGCTGCCGCATGTTACGCAGGAGGCCGGCGAGCGCCCCATGGCGTTGGCGGAGGCCGCGCGTCGCTGCTTTGCAAATTCGGCCTTCACCATCAACCTTGCCTGCATGCTCATCGTGTTCGTTGGTATTGGCGCATCCGAGTTTATTCTTCCGTTCTATTTTCAGGATGCGCATGGGTTTGGGTCTGACGTTTCGGGCCTGCTGTTTTTGGCGCTGCCAATGGTGAATGCTTTTATCGGCCCGCTTTCGGGTACGGTTTCGGACCGTGTTGGCTGCGAAGGTCCTACGGCGGTTGGCCTGGGCGTGTACGTGTGCGGTCTCTTTGCGGTAAGCACGCTCGACGAG
>CALJNY010000206.1 GCA_937981515.1 uncultured Collinsella sp.
GGGCAACGCCGGGCACCGACAGGGCTTCGTCGTCACCCCACGGACTCGCGTTGACGTCAGCACGACGGCGCTCTGCAAAATCGGCCGCACGGTCGCGGGCAGAGCGCAAAACGCCGCCTACCGAAAAGCCGATGATGACAAAGCCAACGACGGCCAGACCCAACAGGACCACCATCGCGATAGGCTTACCCAGGGCATTCTGCAGCGCACTCGCAATAAACGCACCGATGTAGCCACCCGAGGCGGACAGGTTTTGCGGCGTGAACATAAGATCGCACGAGTCGCTCGTACCCGGCACCATCAGCGAGAGAATGGAGACGACGGCGATAAAGACCACGGCACCGCCCGCAACAGAGCGCACGTTGAGCGGCGAGTCCTCGCCTAAAAAGAGCGTGGCGGCAAACAGCAAAATGACGATTGGCAGCACGTAGGCGCCCAGACCAAAGCCCAGGTGGTAGAAACCGGCAACCGCAGCCGTAACGGGTGCGGTCGCCGGAGAAATCACGGCAATGAAGGACGCAATCGCCAAAACGGCAATGACAACGCCGGCGATATCGCGGTTGGCCGAAGGCTCGACCAGGGGCTCAAAATCGTCGAACTCGGCCTCGTGGCCTTTATTGGCACGAAGATGGGAACCGGCACCCTTAGCAGATGCCGGTTGGTTGTTGGCTTTATTGCCTTTGGCGTTTTGTGCAGATCCGCGCGCCAAACTAAACCTCCATGACGACCGGGATGATCATCGGACGAGTGCGCGTACGGCTCCAGATAAAGTTGGAGAGCGAGTCGCGCACGGCCTTGCGAATGGCATCGGAACCGCTGCTCGTAAAGCTGAACTTGCCCTTCTCGATCGTCTTCATGATGGAAGCCGACGCGTCCTCGGAGAACTGGTCGTCGATGGCAAAGGAGACGCCGCGGCCCGAGAACTCGATGGCCTCGATCTTCTTGTGCTTGAGCGAAACGATAGCGACGGCCGTGACCATACCGTCGTTGGCAAGCTTCTGACGATCGCGCAGGACGATGGGGTCGGTATCGCCGATGCGCAGTCCGTCGACGTAGACGACGCCAGACTCGACGGGCGTACCGCGCTTAACGATACCGCCACGCATCTCGAGCGTATCTCCGTTGTCGAGGATAAAGATGTGATCATCCTTGATGCCCATCTTGCGTGCAAGTTGGGCATGGGCGCGCAGATGCACGGCCTCGCCGTGAACTGGCATAAAGTACGTAGGCTTGGCCATGGCCATCAGGAGCTTGAGCTCCTCCTGGCTACCGTGACCCGAGACGTGAACGAGGGCGCGGTTCTTATCCCACACGTCGCAGCCAAGCTTAGCGAGGCTGTTGACGACCTGCTGAACGGCCTTCTCGTTACCGGGGACCGGCGTTGCCGAGAGGATGACGGTATCGCCCTCGTGGATGGAGAGCGTCTTGTGCTCGCCGTTGGCCATGCGCGAAAGGGCCGACAGAGGCTCGCCCTGCGAACCGGTGCACATGACGACAATCTTGTCGTCGGGCAGGTTGTCAATATCGAAGGCATCGATGATATCGGCATCATCAATGTTGAGATAACCGAGCTCGCGCGCCACGCGGGTGTTGGTGAGCATGGAACGACCGGTCACGACGACCTTGCGACCGCACTTGCGGGCAGCGTCGCAGATCTGCTGCAGACGATGGATGTGGCTCGAGAACGACGCGACGAACACGCGGCCCGGAGCATTCTTGATGGCATGCAGCAGATTGGGGCCAACCTCGGCCTCGGACTTAGTAAAGCCAGGAACCGTGGCGTTGGTGGAGTCGGACAGCAGCAAGTCGATGCCCTGCTTGGCAAAGCGGCTGATAGCGGCATAGTCGGGCGTGACGCCATCGATGGGCGTCTGGTCGAGCTTAAAGTCGCCGGTGTGCATAACGGTGCCCTGGTTGGTGCGGATAAACACGCCCAGAGCGCCCGGGATGGAGTGCGTCATCGAGAAGAAGTCGAGCGAGATGCCACCCAAATTGACGTGACTGCCACCCTTGACCTCACGGAACTTGGGTGCACGAATGCGGAACTCGGAGAGCTTACCCTCGATAAAGCCGAGCGTCAGCTTGCTCGAGAAGATGGGCACCTTGTTGTTGAGGTCCTGCAGCAGATACGGAAGCGAACCGGTATGGTCCTCGTGGCCGTGAGTGACGATGATGCCGCGGAGCTTCTCCTCGTTCTCCAGAACGTAGGTGTAATCCGGGAGCACCAGATCAATACCGGGCTGCGAGTCGTCGGGGAACATGAGGCCAGCGTCGACGAGCACCATGTCGTCGCCGCACTCGAAGACCGTCATGTTCTTGCCGATGCCATCAAGGCCGCCGAGCGGGATGATCTTCAAGGGAGATGATTTTTTAGCTGCCATAGGTGAGTGTTGTTTCCTTTCTTCGAAACGGGTCTGAAACAACCGACGGGGCGCTT
>CALJNY010000207.1 GCA_937981515.1 uncultured Collinsella sp.
ATGCTCTCGTCCAAGGCCCCAGCTTCCGAGCCGGCGGTCGAGGCCGAGGTCGTTGGCGGCAAGCTCGCACTCACCGTGCGTGTCGTGGTGTTCTTTGGCTATCCGTTCAAGAAACTCGCCGAGGCCGTTCGCGTCGCCGTGGTCGCCGCCATCGATGCTCAGGTGGGCGTCGAGGTTGAGCGTGTTGACGTTTGCATTGACGGCCTCGTTTTCCCCAAGGAGTAACCTTTGAGCCTTAAGGTTTATCGCGGGCGTACGCTTGCCCGCAGTCAGGCGCTGCAGCTGCTGTTCCAGGCCGAGGCCACGGACAGCCCGCTCGAGCGCGTCCTCGAGGGTGATTTCCTGATCTCGAAGGGTCCCCTCGACCCCTATGCGCTGGAGCTGTGCCGCGGTGCCTACGAGCATATCGACCGCATCGACTGCGCTCTGCGCTCCGTTGCCAAGAACTGGGATCTTATGCGCATGCCCGGTGCCGACCGCAATCTGCTGCGTATCGCCGTTTACGAGATGCGTTTCCTCACCGACGAGGAGGTCTCGGACGCCATCGTGATCAACGAGGCCGTCGAGCTTGCCAAGGCCTATGGCACCGACCAGTCCGCGTCGTTCGTCAACGGCGTGCTGGGCAAGATCGCTCGCAGCGAGGAGCTGCCGGGCGCGGACCTATACCAGGAGCTGTTGGCCGAGGAGCGCGCTCGCGAGGAGGCACAGGCTGCCGAGGCTGCCGCTAAGGTTGCGGTTGCCCAGGCTGAGGCTGGTGTGTTGGCCGAGGATGCGGACGCTGCTGAGGCCGTCGAGGCCGACTCCGTCGAGGAGTAGCCATGCCAGAGGGTTCTGTCCGTAACTTTGATGAGATTTCGGACCGTCTGGATCAGATCATCGCTACCGTTCGCTCCAAGGATACCTCCTTGGAGCGTTCACTCGATCTGTTTGACGAGGCGATTGAGCTGGGCTCCCGCGCGGTCGATATGGTCGACAAGTTTGAGCTTACGCCGCGAGAAGCCGACAAGCTCGAGCAGGAATACGATGAGGATGCGGCAAACGAATCCCAGGATAGCTAGGCCGCATCTCCGGATACGAATGGTTGATGGCATTCATGAAACGTGTGCGTCTTGATGACGAACTGATTTCACAGGGCATCTGCGCCGATCGCGCGGATGCCCTTCGCACTCTTATGGCCGGCTTGGTCTCGAGTGGCGGCGAGCGCTTGACTTCGCCGGGCCTTAAGGTGATCCCGGGGCTGCCGCTGCACGTGAAGGGGCGCATTCCCTATGTTGGCCGCGGCGGTCTTAAGCTCGAAGGCGCGCTTGATGCGTTTGGCATCAATCCGACGGGCCTTGCCTGTCTGGATGTGGGCTGCTCTACCGGCGGCTTTACCGATTGTCTGCTCAAGCGCGGAGCTGCGGCCGTTGTCTCGGTGGACGTGGGTCGCGCCCAATTCGATTGGTCGTTGCGTCAGGACGATCGCGTAACGCTGCATGAGCGCACAAACGTGATGCAGCTGCCTGAGCTTGGCTATGCCGGCGCTCTCGACCTGGCTGTGTGCGATGTCTCGTTTACCAGCATCGCGAACATTATCGATGCGGTGCTGGCGTGCCTGGTGCCTACGGGTGCATTCTGCACGCTCGTAAAGCCGCAGTTTGAGGCTCCGGCGGCGCTGGTGGGCGAGGGCGGTATTGTGACCGATCCCGCCGTGCGCCGCGATACACTTGTTGCGGCAGTTGAACTCTTTGCTGCCAAGGGGCTGTTCCCGGTCGATGTGTGCGTGTCGCCCATTCATGGTGCCAAGGGCAACGTTGAGTTTTTCCTGTACGGCACGAGGTTTGTCCCCGGCGAACGCACCGACGATGAGCTGCAATCCCAGGTATCGGTTTTGAGCGAGAAATCTGCAACGCTATGAAGGTCTTTCTGGTTCCCAATTACTACAAACAAGAGGCGGTCGAGAGCGGCCTGATGCTTGAGCTTTGGCTGACGCGCCAGGGCTATGAGGTCGCATGGGCTGCCGACCAGCGATCGAAGATTCAGAGCACGCCTGATATTGACGGCTCCGATCTGGTCATTACGCTCGGCGGCGACGGTACGTTGCTGCGCGCTGCCCGCATCCTCAACCATCGCGAGATTCCTATCCTCGGTCTTTCCTATGGTCACCTGGGCTTTTTAACTGCTGCGAGCCCCGAGGAGCGTGACATTCTGCAGGTCGTGAGCGACGCCCTGTCCGGTGAGCTGCACGTGAGCCGTCGCGCCACCATCGCCGCGGATATCGTATCCGTGCGCGAAGACGGTACGAAGGATGTCGTGCGCACCTTCGCCCTCAACGACATGGCGCTTACCCGCGGTCCGCTGTCCGATATGGTCGAGTTCGACATCACGGTGTCGGGCCACCATATCGACCGACTGCGTGGCGACGGCGTGGTCGTGTCCACGGCGACCGGCTCCACTGGCTATGCACTATCCGCAGGCGGCCCCATCGTGAGCCCCGACTATACGGGCATGGTCTGCGTACCCATTGCGCCGCACACCATTCAGGCTCGTGCCTTTTTGACTTCGCCGAGTGATGTCGTCGAGATCTTTATGTCTGATGACCGTCCGAGTGTTCCGGCGATTGCTATCGATGGACAGTTTATTACCTGCGACGGCACCGTTGAGAGCGTGGCTGTGCGCCGCGGGCCCGGAGATGTGCTGCTCCTCGATTACGGCCCCGAGAGCTTCTATAACTCGGTGAGCCGCGTTTTCTACGGAGTCCGTCATGATCGATGAGCTGCAGGTTTCTAACATTGCACTCATTCGCGAGGCGACGCTGGTTCCGAGCGCGGGCCTAACGGTTCTGACCGGAGAAACCGGCGCCGGCAAGACCGCGCTGCTCTCGGCCCTCAAGCTTATTTTGGGCGAGCGCGCGGATTCTTCGACGGTGCGCGAGGGCGAGGCGCTTGCTAGCGTTGAGGCGCGGCTGTTCGACGGTCCACACGACACGGAGGGTTTCACGGTCCAGCGTAGCCTTTCTGCCGAGGGCCGCAGCCGCGTGAAGATTGACGGCCGCATCGCCAGTGTGCGCGAGCTTTCGGAGCGCGTTGGCGTGATGATGGATCTGTGCGGCCAGCACGAGCACCAGCGCTTGCTCGATCCGGCGCATCACGTTGCGATGGTCGATGCCTGGGCGGGGCGCTCTGCGCTTGAGGCGCTGGATGTGTACCGCGCCTGCTTTAAAGCCTCGCGCGCGGCTGCCAAGGAGGTCCGTCGCGTCGAGGAGGCCTCGCGTGCGCAGGGGAGTCGCGTCGAGGAAGCGCGTTTTGCCCTCGAGCGCATCGGCGAGGTCGACCCCAAGCCAGGCGAGTATGAGGAACTCGAGGGACTGCTGCCGCGCTCCGAACATGCCGAGGTACTGGTTGCCACGGCTAACGATGCCCATGCATCGCTTGCCGCCGAAGGGGGAGCGCTCGATGCCGTGAACAGTGCCGTGGCGGAGCTTTCCCGAATGGCTACCGTCGATCGCAAACTGGGCGACATTGCCGATGCACTTTCGGATGCCTGCATCTCTCTTGAGGATTGCGCGAACGAGCTTCGTTCCTATCGCGATGGGGTCGCCTTCGATCCTCGCGAGCTCGCTCGCATGCGCGAGCGGTATTCTGACCTCAAGGGCCTGCTGCGTCAGTGGGGTCCGACCATGGACGATGTCTTTGCCATGCGCGACCGCTCACAAGAGCTGCTGTCGCTGGTCGATGATGGCGATGAACAGATCAAAAAGGCGCGTGAGGCACTCGGGAGCGCCGAGCGCGAGCTGTTCGCTGCTGCCAGGGCACTTAAGCGCGCTCGCAATACGGCGGCCCCGCGCTTCTGCCACGAGGTCGGCCGCCAGATGGCTCGCTTGGAGATGGGCGGCGCCGAGCTCGTCTGGGAGTCGCGCGATCTTCCCCGTGCTGAGTGGACGCCCGTTGGTCCTTCGAGCTACGAGCTGCTATACCGCAGCGGTGCCGGCTTGACGCCACGTCCCCTGCGCCGCATTGCGTCGGGCGGCGAGCTCAGCCGCGTCATGCTG
>CALJNY010000208.1 GCA_937981515.1 uncultured Collinsella sp.
TGCCCGCGGTGTGCCCCTCATGTTGGAGGGCGAACTGGGTGCTGGCCAGTCAGAGATTGCAAAACGCCTCTATCTGGATGGGCCTTATGTCGACGAACCCTTTGTGTCCGTGGCACTTGACGAGCTCACAGATCGCGGCTGGCGCCATCTGCTCAAAAGCTCGGAATCGCCGCTGTTCCAGGCAAGGCTGACCCTTTGTATTGGCGGCTGGCATGCACTTTCGCCGCAGCGTCTGCGCGAGCTTGTCTCTACGATGACCGACACGGCGCTGGCCGCGCGTTGCCATGTGGTTCTGACGGCAAATGATATGCCGGGCGGTGGCGAAAGCGATCAGGCCGCTTTTGTAACCGAGCGCTTGGCGTGTGCAGTAAGTGTGGCGCCTGCGATTGCCGAGCAGGGTGGCGCATCGAAAAAGGTTGCGCAGTATTTGTCATATCTGTCAGATGTCTTTGGAACTGCCGCTCCGAGTATGTCCGAGGAGGCTGCCTCGACGCTCAACGGCTATCGCTGGCCACGCAACTATCTGCAGCTTCGCGAGGTCTCGGAACGACTCTATATATTAGTAGGGTCGGGTGTGGCGGAGCGCGCGGTGGCAGAGGAGGTGCTCGCCCAGGAGGACGTCATCAAAACCGCAACCTTTGGCGCTCCGACGCTCGACAGCGACCTGTATATCCTGCGTCCACTGGCCGATATCGAACGCGACATCGCGCGGCTGGTCGTGGGCTACCTTCAGGGCAACCGGACCCGCGCTGCCGAGGTGCTGGGAATAAGCCGCACGACTCTGTGGCGCTTGCTGAAGGACGACGACCGCTGAGCGAGGCGCCCGTGACCGCGTGCGGCGCGTGTGCTACAGTCCAAAGCAGTAATGTTTCGATTGTGTTACGGCGTGCGGGGGCGTATGGCGGAGACTTCAAAACCAAACCGGAATAGACGGAGCGCGGCTCCAGTTAACCGCCGCACGACGTCCCGGACGTGGGGCAAGCACGCGTCGGGGTTCGACGGTTCGTTCAAGCGCACCAAATACGGCTATCCTTCGGCAAGCGCTCGCTTGGCCATGCAGGCCGAGTCATCGCTGCGGGGGCGCAAGCGCGTGGTGGGCTCTAAGCTCAAGCACGACGGAACGCTGGGCTATATCAGCCGCGGTGCGGCTCGCCGCAGTGGCCTCAATCCTGCAGGCTGGCATCGTTACGTGCCGATTGCAGTTGTTGTTGCGGTGATTGTGATCGCACTTGCCGCACTCGGCTACGCTGGCGGCGGCGTCGACCTGAGTGCGATGTTCAAGCCTGCTGAGCTCGCGCATGCCGGCACGGAGATTGTCGAGGGCGCTCAGGCCCAGACGGGCGTGGCGCCTCAGCGCGGTATTGTTGCCGCTGCCGCAACGATCGCCGATGCCCAAAAGGGCGAGGATACGGACAGCGAGGTTAGCGAAACCAGTGCAAACGGCGCGGGTTCGCAGGTCACGCCCGTAACATAAGGCCAATAAGTCACAGAACCATCACACCAAGTCGCCGTTTGGGGCCAATGAGTGAGCAAAAAAGCAGCAATGTTGTTTCATATAGAACTCATTAGTCACAATTTGTAAAAAAGCTATACTACTAGGCACTTAAAGGTCCACAAGCTGCAAGTTGAGGAGTACCTAACATGAAGAAGAGATTCATGGCAGCACTGAGCGTTCTCGCTCTTGCCCTGGCTCTGCCCGTGGCTGCTTTCGCCGCCCCGAGCCCTGCCAACACCACCGCCACCGGCGCCAACAACGTGACCGCCAGCGTTAACAACGCTAACGTCAAGGTTGTTTCCACCACCAAGAACGCCGAGGGCACCCCTGCCGGCGCCAACGTGGTCGCTTCCTTTGAGATCACCGAGACCGTCGAGGGTACCGTTTCTGAGTCCAACCCGCTGACCGTCACCTTCACCCTTGGCAAGGCTTACGCCAACGCTAAGGTTACCGTCTATGTCCAGCACAACGACGGCACTACGGAGCAGCTGAACCTGACCGCCGACAACAACGGTAACGTTGTCTTTAAGGTCACCAAGCTCTCTACCTATACCATCGTGGCTGAGAAGACCGCTGCTGGCGCTGCTACCACCGACAACGGTGCTAAGTCCCCGGCTACCGGTGTGAACACCACCGCTGTTGCCGCTGTGGCTGCTGTTGCCGCTGCTGGCGCTGCCTGCGCTTTTGTTGCTCTTCGCAAGAACAACTAGCACACACACGGTTTCAACCGTAAGATTTGAGGACCCGTACTTGTGCGGGTCCTTTTTTTGGCCGATTTACAGGGTAAGGGAACACCATGGCACAGCAGCCGCAGGGCAAGCATATGGAAGTTAAGCATATGGTCGATTCGGACAAAAAGCGTCGCGCCACGATACTCAAGGGCGTTTTCGTAGTGTTGTTGCTGGTCGCGGTCGGCTGCGGCGGCTACGTGCTCTATATGAATCATCTAGAGCAGCAGCGCGCCGAGGAGATGAGTGCAACAGGCAAGCCCGCCACGAAGGTCGAATCAAAGGGCAAGGAGCTGCCGGACAACCCCATCGACTTCGCTCCGCTCATTCAAGAGAATGCCGATATCTATGCGTGGCTCTACATTCCGGGTGCGGATATCAACACGCCCTTGCTGCAGAGCACGACGGACGATCTGTTTTATCTGGACCACGACAAGGACGGCAAGTACGACCCCTACGGCACAGCGTTTAGCCAGATGGCAAACGCGCGCGACTTTAGCAATCCCGTCACAGTGATCTACGGCCATGTGAACGGCGGTGTGTTCCACAACTTGCATAACTTTGAGGACGCGGACTTCTTTAACGAGAACGGCGAGTTCTATATCTACACGCCGGGCCATATTCTGAAGTACAAGATTGTCTCGGCCTATCAATATGACGACCGTCACATTCTCAATTCGTTTAACTTTGCCGACCCTGCCGTGCGCCAGGACTACTTTAATTCGGTCTGTAATCCGGACGCATTGCTCAAAAATGTACGTGACGGCGTGACACTTGATGCAGATAGTAAGATTGTGCAGTTGAGCACCTGCATGCTCGATAGCTCGCAGGGCAACTCGCGCTATATTGTCAGCGGTGTGTTAACAAGCGACCAGGAGACAAAATAGTCATGAACCCCCGTGGCAAGCACTTTATCGATGCGGTGGATCCCGACGAAAATCAAGTAAACAATCCCGAGCATCAGGTTCAGGATGTGGCGGAGCCTGTCGAGCCTCAATGGGAGGCCAAAGACACTCCGGCGCCTCAATCTGGCGAAAAATCCAAGAGCAAGGACGATGCTCCGTCCGACGCATCGGCAAAGACCGATGAAGCTGCGGCGCAGCCTGTTGATGAGGTAGAGTGGCCTTCGCTTGATGAGGCGGGACCTCAGCGTCGTCGACGCTCCAGAGAGTCGATCAAGCGCATCAAGCGCCGCCGCCGTATCCGCACGCTGCTGATCGTGCTGCTCGTGATTGGTGCGGTTGCTGCTGCCGGCTGGGGCTTTGTGAATCACAGCGTGAACCAAGGCAAAAAGAAGATTGAGGAAAAGACCGAAAAGGTCATTAAGGCCAAGGGCGACACCATTACCTATAACGGCAAGAAGTATGCGCTCAACAAGCATATGGCCACGGTGGCGTTTATCGGCTTTGATGGCCGTAATAACGATGACGGCACCCAGAAGGGCCAGTCCGATACCGTGATGGTCGTAGCGCTTAATACTGACACGGGCGAGGCCCGCGGCATTATCATCCCGCGTGACAGTATGGTTGCCGTAGATACGTATTCCAACGGTTCGTTTGCCGGCCAGGTGACCGAGCAGCTGTGCTTGCAGTTTGCCTATGGCACCGATGGCGATAACTCATCGGCGCTGACGGCCGCCGCTGCCTCGCGCGTGCTCGATAACATTCCGGTCGACTATTACTACACGCTCAATATCGAGGGCGTGGCTCCCATTAATGATTCCATCGGCGGCGTGACGCTGGTACCTACGCAGACGGTGCCGGGCACGTCGGTTGTCGAGGGCCAGGAGACCACGCTGTTTGGTACAACGGCGGAAAAGTACGTGCAATGGCGCGACACGACGAATCTGACGTCTTCGCTGGATCGTACAGCGCGCCAGGTGAGCTACGTGCAGGCGTTTGCATCGAAGGTGCTCAGCAGTGCCAAGAGCAACCCCGCCATGCTCATCAGCCTGTATCAGGCCATGGGCGACTATACGTGGACCAATTTGGGTCTCGATGAGTTTAGCTATCTAGCAACTACGATGCTCGAGCACGGCCTGACTTCGTTTGATGTCGTGACGCTGCAGGGCACCATGCAGCAGGGCGACACCTTCGCCGAGTTCTATCTGGACCAGGACAACGTAAAGCAAACGGTCGTCGACACCTTCTACCACCCCGTAGACTAATTGGTTCCGCCGTTCGTTAGAACGGCGGAACATACACCACGTTGTCGCGGCGCGGCTTTGCATCGGGGAGTGTGTCCTCGGCGTAGCCCAGAATGCAATTGCCTACACCGCGCAGACTTCCGTCGGCGGGCAGACCCCACTTGGCCAGCAGTTCCAGTCCCTCGGGTGAGTCAAAGACCTCGTGCGCGCGGTGGATCCAACACGAATCGACGCCCAGCGCATAGGCTGCGTTGAGCAGGTTGCCCATGGCGAGCGAGCCGTCTTCCAGGTGCGTGGGCACGCTGCGGTCGACGAGCACCACCACAACGGTCTTGGCGCCGTAGAAGGGATCTCCCTCGCTGCCAATAACTTGGGCGTTGAGCTGCGAGAGACGCTCGACGGTTGCGGGGTCGGTGACGGCGACGAACGTGACCGGCTGGCGTCCCATGCCGCTCGGCGCGTACTGGCCGGCTTCGATAATGCGTGCGAGCTTCTCGGCCTCGACAGGGCGATCGCTGTATTTGCGGCAGCTGCGGCGGTGGATGAGCGCTTCGATGGTCTCCATGGGTCCTCCTGACGTTGGTTTCGATGCCTCGTTCTTACCCGCCGAACCAAAACCGTAATCGCGCAGTCGGCCCCAAACAATGCAAGCTACCAAGTGGAGAAGTTGGTTTGCATAAAACTTCAGCCAGAATGTGACAAACCGGTGGGATGGTTAAACGTTTTATCCCGTCTACCCTGCGGTTTTTTACCACTTGCCTAAATGATGCGCGCATAAGCTCTGATAAAGGTTTTACTAAAGGAGCACCAACGTTTATCAACGCGCCATGGTGGCGCCGGGCCAGGAGGTAACATCATGTTCCAGGCTGGAGATGTCGTCGAGACCGACTTCGAAGGATTTCTGAAGCTGCTGCGTTCCAAGACGCGCGCTTTCGTGTCGATCAACGATCACGAGTACTACATCACGCACACCGATGGCTATTGGCGTGTCCAGGATTGCGAGGCCCTCAACGATAAGGGCCACTTTACTGACTGCTCCGAGCTGGTCAACACGGTCTGCGAGGTCGTCGAACTGCCGTGGATCTGCGGCAAGAGCCTGCACGACAGCTTCTCGGGCGCCACGGTCTACGAGGCCGTCGCTGCTTAACAGCCAACAATCGATATTCTCTCGCAACCGCCGGCGCCGCCCCCGCGCCGGCGGTCTTTTTTGTCGATATGCTTATGTGGAGCCGATCATAAGCAACGAGCTTATTGACGATAGTCAAAACTCGGACTAATGTAGAGATATGAATTGGTCAAAACTCGGACTATCGAATGGCGGGAGAGATGAATAGTACAGTTAGCCCGGTCGATTTCGACCGGATGCTCAACGGGCTTGACCGTATCTATTCGGAGTTCGCGCGCACTTGCGGTCTTTCGGACTGCGCCTACTGGATGCTCGTCGACACGAGCGCGGCGGGCGGAAGCGTTGCCGTGAGTCGGCTGACGAGTGAATGGTTCTACAGCAAACAGACCATCAATTCGGCGATTAAGACGCTTAGGGCGCGAGGGCTTGCGACGTTGGAGTTTGCCGAGGGCAGTCGTAAGAACAAGGTTGTGCGACTGACCGAAGAAGGCGTGCAGTTTGCCAAGCGCTACGCGTTGCCGGCGCAAAAAGCCGAGCAACAGGCATTCGAGGCACTCGAGCCGTGGGAACAGCGCGAGATCATGCGCTTGGTCGGTAAGTTCTCCCATGTTCTGAACGAAGAGTGCGAGGCATTTAAACGGCAAGTGGCCGCCGAGAACGAGGCTGACGATAAGGGCGAGGGGGACACATGCGACTCTTAATGAGGTTTATGAGGCCGTACCGCGGTCTGATTGCGGTGACGCTGTTTGCGGTGCTGATAGATAACGTCGGTACGCTGTTGGTTCCCACGATGCTGGCGAACATGGTCAACACCGGTATTACCACGGGCGATGTCGACTATATTTTACGCAACGGCCTGTACATGCTTATCGCGACCGGCATGGCCAGCGGCGGCACGGTGCTGGGCTGCTATCTTTCGGCGCGCCTGGCCGCCAACGTGGCCTGCGATATCCGCAATGCCGTGTACGACAAGTCGCTCGAGCTGTCCGCCAGCGACTTTGAGCGCTTTGGCACGGGTTCGATGATCACGCGCTCGCTCAACGACATCAACGTGATTCAGCAAGCTGTCCTTCAGACGATTCAGCTGGTGCTGCCGGTACCGTTCTTGGCCGTGGCGGGCATCATCTTTGCCTGGGTTATCGATCCTGCCATGGGCACGCTGCTGGGTGTGGTCGTTGCGATCGTGCTGGTGGCGGCGGTCTTTACCGTTGCCAACGCCGCGCCGATCTTTATGCGCCTGCAGAGCTTTATCGACCGCATGAACGTGGTGCTGCGCGAGAACATCGTGGGCGTGCGCGTCATCCGCGCATTTAACAAGGAGCGCCACGAGGAGCAGCGCCTGGACGAGGTGTTTAGCGATTACGCAGCCAATGCCATCAAGGTCAACCACCTGTTTGTGGGTCTCGACAGTTCCAGCTTCTTTTTGATGAACATCGCCGAGGTGGCGGTGCTGTGGGTGGGCGGCAACCGCGTGGGTGTCCATGCCATGCAGATCGGCAGCATCTCGGCCGTGCTGGAGTATGCGATCCTGATCCTGTTCTTTGTGATGATGGCGCAGATGGTGATTCTGACGCTTCCGCGCGCCGCGGCGTGTCTGAACCGTGCGCAGCAGGTGTTGGAGATTGAGCCGAGCATCGTGGACGGCAAGCGCACGCTGGACACGTGCGCGGCGGAGCCTGTTGACGGTGCCGATGCGGTTGCCGTGTTCGACCATATGTCGTTCCGTTTTGACGATGCCGACGAGGACACCCTGTGCGACCTGAGCTTTGCCTGTCGCCGTGGCCAGACCACGGCGATTGTAGGCTCGACGGGTTCGGGCAAGTCGACGGTGGCCAAGCTCTTGCTTCGCTTTCACGATGCCACGAAGGGCGCCATTCGCCTGAACGGCGTTGACCTGCGCGACCTTTCGCAAGGTGAGATTCGCGGGCATATCGCTTATGTGCCGCAGAAGGCGTGGCTGTTCTCGGGCACCGTTGCAAGCAACCTGCGCTTTGGCAACGAGGGCGCGACCGAGGCTGACATGCTCCATGCGCTGGAGGTTGCCCAGAGCACCTTTGTGCTCGATCAGCCCCAGGGGCTCGATACACCGGTATCCCAGGGCGGCACGAACTTTTCGGGCGGCCAGCGCCAACGCCTGGCCATTGCCCGCGCACTCATGAAGCGCGCCGATCTATATATCTTCGACGACAGTTTTTCAGCCCTGGACTTTAAGACCGATGCGGCGCTGCGCCATGCGCTGCAGGACGAGACGCGCGATGCCGCGGTGCTCATTATCGCCCAGCGCATCTCGACTATTTTGCATGCCGATCAGATTGTGGTGCTCAAAGACGGCGAGATCGTGGGCCTAGGCACGCACGACGAGCTCATGGAAACCTGCGAGGTGTACCGTGCTATTGCGGAATCGCAGATGAAGGGAGGTGAGTAGCATGACCGAGGAGTTCAAAAAGCAGGGCATCGCCGATGGCGCCGCGGTTGCAGAGACAGTCGAGGAGACGGGCGTCGCGCCCGACCTGGACGAAGCCGCCAAGGCGGCGGAGCGCGAGGCTCGCCGCCAGGCACTCTACGAGGAAAACGAGCGCGCCGAGGACGAGCGCGCCCGCGCCGAGGCGGAGCGCATGCGCGACGTTGACGACGAGGACGAGGACGAGACGCCCCGCGACACCTGGGCGACAGTGCGCCGCCTGTGGAGCGAGGCCGCCGGCGACCATTGGCGCTTCTATATCGTGTTCGCGAGCATCATGTTCTATGTCATCTTTAACACCGCGGCGCCGGCTTACAGCGCCCGCGTGATCGATGAGCTGTGGGGGCACATGAAGCTGGCGTTTGCCAACAACGCTACCTTCAGCATTACCTGGGAGAACTGCGGCAGGACCATCTTTATCTACTTTATGATCTGGACCGCCGCCGCCTCGTTCTACGCGCTTCAGAGCTTTTTGATGTCGAGCGTTGCCGAGCGCCTCAACCTGCGCCTACGCAACCGCATCGCTCAAAAGCTCAACCGTCTGCCGCTTGCCTACTTTGATGCGCATCGTCCCGGCGAGGTCGTCAGCCGTGCGACCAACGACTTGGACAAGATGTCCGAGAGCATGCAGCGCGGCTTGCTGCAGCTTCTGGTGTCGATCGGTACCGTGGTGGGCGCCGTGAGCGTGATGTTCGTGTTTAGCGTGCCGCTCACGCTCGTCTTTTTGTTCTTTACGGCGCTTTCGCTGCTGGTGACGAAGGTCGTTTCGCGCCGCACGCACGATGTAACGGGCGAGCGCCAGGAGTGGGTGTCCAAGATTACGAGCGCGGTCGAGGAAGGCTACTCGGGCCGTCTGGTGATCCGTGCGTTTAACCGCGAGCTCCAGAGCTCTGCCGAGGTGCACGAGGCTTCGAAGGAGCTGGCACGCGTGAGCACCAAGGCCGACTTTATGATTAACGCCGTCGGTCCCGCGGTGCGCTTTATTGGCCGCTTGGCGCAAATCGTGATTGCGCTTGTGGGCTGCAGCATGTTGGTTGCCGGGCATATGACCGTCGGCGTGTTCCAGGCGTTCTTCCAGTTTATCTATGAGGCGTCCGAGCCCATGACGCAGCTGTCGTTTACCTTTAACTCGCTGCAGAGCGCGCTGGCGAGCGCCGAGCGCGTGTTCGACCTGCTCGACGAGTCCGAGATGGAAGCCGATCCGTTGCCGGCGGCCGCCGCCAAGCTGCCGGGCAAGGTGGAGGGCCGTGTCGCTTTTGAGCACGTGCGCTTTGGATATTCGCCCGACAAGCCGCTTATGCGCGACGTGTCGTTTACCGCCGAGCCGGGTCAGAAGATCGCGGTGGTGGGAACCACGGGTGCGGGTAAGACCACGCTCATCAATCTGCTCATGCGCTTCTACGAGATCGACGGTGGTCGCATTACCCTCGACGGTGTGGACACGAGCCGCATGGACCGCGGCGAGCTGCGCCAGCAGTTTGGCATGGTGTTGCAGGACGCCTGGCTGTTCGATGGCACCATTGCCGAGAACATCGCCTATGGCTGTCCCGAGGCGACGCGCGAGGAGATTGTCGCGGCTGCACGTGCCGCTCAGGTCGACTTCTTTGTGCGCACCATGCCGCAGGGCTACGACACGCGTGTGGCTAACGATGCCGAGAGCATCAGCCAGGGCCAACGTCAGCTGCTGACCATCGCGCGCGTGCTGCTCAACAACCCGGCGATCCTCATCCTGGACGAGGCGACGTCGAGCGTGGACACGCGCACCGAGCTCGCCATCGGCCGTGCTATGGACGCGCTCATGCGCGGGCGCACGAGCTTTGTGATCGCGCACCGTCTGTCGACAATCGTCGATGCCGACCTCATCCTGGTCATGGATCACGGCAATATCATCGAGCAGGGTACGCACAAGGAGCTGCTGGCTGCCGAGGGTGCTTATGCCGACCTCTACCTAAGCCAGTTCGCATAAGGAGACAAAGGGGCAGCCCCGCATATCACATCGAAAAGAAGGCGCGCCGGGGGCGGATTCCCTGGCGCGCCTTTTGTGTTGGCGTCAATGTTGTCGGTGGCCGTCCGCTTCTAGCGCTCGTCCACGAGCTTGGCGACGAGGGCTTTGAGCTCGGCCACCTCTTGCTCGAGTTCCTTGACGCGACGGGCGTTTTCGGTGATGCCCTGACGGTTGAGGGCGCTCTGCTCGGCGGCATCGTCGGGCATGTACTCGCGATGCTGCTTGGCGTCGAAGTTCTCCTCGAACACGCGGCAGCCGTTGCGCTTGATGATGCGCCCGGGCACGCCCACGACGGTGCAGTTGTCGGGCACGTCCTTGACGACGACCGAGTTGCCGCCGATTTTGACGTTGTTGCCGATGTGGATGTTGCCAAGCACCTTGGCGCCCGTGCCCACCGTGACATTGTTGCCCAGGGTGGGGTGACGCTTGCCGGTCTCGTTGCCGGTGCCGCCGAGCGTGACGCCCTGGTAGAGCACACAGTCGTCGCCCACGATGGCGGTCTCGCCAATAACGACGCCCATGGCGTGGTCGATAAAGAAGTGCTTGCCAATCTGCGCGGCGGGATGAATCTCGACGCCGGTGATGTGGCGGGTTAACTGCGAGAGCACACGGGCAAGCGATCGATGGCCGTGTTCCCACAGCCAGTGCTCGGGCACGTGATTCCACTTGGCGTGCAGGCCAGGATAGGAAAGGAAGATGACCAGACCGTTTTGCGCGGCGGGGTCTTGCGCCTGGACGGTCTTGATGTCCTCTCGAATGGTGTTGATAAAGCTCACCGGCCGCCCTCCCTTAGCACCGTGACAATGCGATTCAATAAAGTATAGCGATTCGCTAGGGATTAGGAAGGGCGATCTTGCTTTGCTTTGGGCGACAAGTGTCAGTTATGCAAACTTGCTGGTAATGAAGTAAGACTTTTGAGGGGTTTGGCCCGCGCCCGCGCCGCAACCGTATACTGGTCAACTTGGACGTGTCCGCGCCCACAACTGAGAGGTTTTACTTCATGGGTTTCATCAATTTTATCGCCGAGCTGCTTAAGGACCCGCGCACCGCGATCGCCAGCTGGATCGCCGCCGGCCCGCTTATGGCCTACGGCTGCGTGTTCCTGATCATCTTCATTGAGACAGGCGTGGTGTTCTTCCCGTTCCTTCCCGGCGACTCGCTGCTGTTTGCCTCGGGCTTCTTTGCTCATAACGGCGGCTTTAACATCGTGGCGCTTCTGGCCACCGCATGGGCCGCGGCCATCCTGGGCGATCAGTGCAACTTTATGATCGGCCACTTCTTTGGCCGCAAGATCATCGCTTCGGGCAAGGTAAAGGCCATGACGCCCGAGCGCATCAAAAAGTCCGAGGATTTCCTGGATAAGTGGGGCCATCTGGCCATCTTCCTCGGCCGCTTCTTCCCGTTCATCCGCACCTTTGTGCCTTTTATCGCCGGCATGGGCGGCATGCACTGGCGCAACTTTGTCGTCTTTAACGTGTTGGGTGGCATTACCTGGTCGACGGTCTTTACGCTGCTGGGTTACTTCTTTGGTGGCATTCCGTTTGTGCAGGAGCACTTTGAGCTGCTGATCGTCGGCATCGTCGCCGTGTCGATCATTCCGACCGTGGTCGGTCTGGTTAAGGCTAAGCTCGGTAAAAAGAACGCCTAGTCCGAGCTTGTTTTCGGACGTTAATTCCAAGGCCCGTCATCGGATTCGATGGCGGGCCTTTTGTGTTGAAGGCAAATGAAAATACTTTACTTAGTTAAAGAAAAAGCGTTTTATCCAAGGCGTGCGGGGAGTACAATCACCTGCATGCGAATCGACGCGCCATCGGCTTTGATGCTGCCCGCGTGTCCTGCCCGGCTCTACGCTTCCGGGTATGCGACGTTGCGACGCGGCCGGCTTCGGTCCTTGCGTGCGGGTTCGCGAGTATGCAACCGTGTATGTAAGGAGCGACATATGACTGTCGAGAAGAAGGATATCGATTGGGGTAGCCTCGGCTTTGGCTACATGAAGACCGATTACAGCTACGAGGCTCATTGGAAGGACGGCGAGTGGGACGAGGGCGGCCTGATCACCGACCACACCCTGCATGTCTCCGAGTGCGGCGGCATCTTCCACTACTGTCAGGAGGTCTTTGAGGGCCTGAAGGCCTACACCGCCGAGGACGGCAGCATTGTCTGCTTCCGTCCCGACATGAACGCCGAGCGCATGTATAACTCCGCCCAGCGCCTCGAGATGCCCCCGTTCCCCAAGGACAAGTTCGTTGAGGCCGTCAAGCAGGTCGTCTCTGCCAACGCCGCATGGGTTCCGCCCTTCGGCTCTGGCGCAACTCTGTATGTGCGTCCGTTTATGATCGGCTCCGGTGACGTGATCGGCGTGGCTCCCGCTCCTGAATACACGTTCCGCATTCTCGTGACCCCGGTCGGTCCGTACTTTAAGGGTGGCCTCAAGCCTGTCAAGCTGCGCGTTTCCGAGTACGACCGCGCCGCACCGCACGGCACCGGCAACATCAAGGCCGGCCTCAACTACGCCATGTCCCTTAAGCCCACGATGGAGGCTCACCGCGAGGGCTATGCCGAGAACCTGTATCTCGACTCCGAGTCCCGCACCTATGTCGAGGAGACCGGTGGCGCCAACGTCCTGTTCGTTAAGGAGGACGGCACGCTTGTCGTCCCGCAGTCGCACACCGACTCCATCCTGCCCTCCATCACCCGCCGTTCGCTCGTTCAGGTCGCTGAGGACCTGGGCATGACCGTCGATCAGCGACCCGTCGAGTGGGCCGAGGTCAAGGCCGGCACCTTTGTTGAGTGCGGTCTGTGCGGCACCGCTGCCGTTATCTCCCCGGTCGGCGAGATCGACAACAAGGTCTACGGTGCCGACGAGACTGTGACCTTCCCGGCTGGCTACACCGAGATCGGTCCTGTGATGAAGAAGCTCCGCGAGACTCTGACGGGCATCCAGTCTGGTGCTGTTGAGGATAAGCACAACTGGGTTTACACCGTCGCGTAAGCTGTCTTGTATGTCCGGCCCGAGGGCGACCTTCCTTTCCGGCGCGTCCTCGGACATGAAAGAACCCCCGCTGCGCA
>CALJNY010000209.1 GCA_937981515.1 uncultured Collinsella sp.
CACCGGCGTGCATGCCGTGCGTCCCGACATTGCCGGCTGCATGGGCGCCTACGGTGCGGCTCTGCTCGCCCGCGATCGCGCCGGCGCCGACGGCACCTCGACCATCCTCTCGGCCGAGGACATCGCGCACCTCACCGTGACGCAAAAGCATGTCCGCTGCGGCCGTTGCTCCAACAACTGCCAGCTTACCGTCAACGACTTTGGCGGCGGTAGGCGCTTCATTACCGGCAACCGCTGCGAGAAGGGCGCCGGCCACAAAAAGCAGAAGACTGAGGCCCCCAACCTTTTCAAAAAGAAAAACGAGCTGCTCTTTAACCGCGAGATCCTGAGTCCCGACGAGGCTCCGCGCGGCACCGTGGGCATCCCGCGCGCACTCAACATGTACGAGAACTACCCCTTCTGGCACGCGTTCTTTACGCGCCTGGGCTTTAGCGTGCAGCTGTCCGACCAGTCGAGCAAAAAGACCTACCAGGCGGGCATCGAGTCCATGCCGTCCGAGAGCGTGTGCTACCCGGCAAAGATGAGCCACGGCCATGTGATGAACCTCATCGACCGCGATGTCGACTTCATCTGGATGCCGTGCGTGCGCTGGGAGCGCAAGGAGGATCCGACGGCTGGCAACTGTTACAACTGCCCCATCGTCATGAGCTACCCCACAGCGCTGGCGCTCAACATCGACGAGATTCGCGAACAGAACATCGAGTTCCTGTATCCGTTTGTGCCCTATCACGACAAGACCGAGCTCAAGCGCCGCTTGTATCAGGTGCTCGCCGTCGACCGTGTGGCCGATGCTGAGGCCGGTCGCGGTCGCGTGCGTGGACCCAAGATCACGCGCTCCGAGGTCGATGCCGCCGTCAACGCTGCCTTTGAGGCCGACGCGCGTTTCCACGAGGACATTCAGACCATGGGCGAGGAGGCTCTTAAGTGGGTCGAGGACCACGGTGGCCACGGCATTGTGCTCGCCGGCCGTCCCTACCATAACGACCCCGAGATCAACCATGCCCTGCCCGAGCTTATCTCGAGCTTTGGCTTTGCGGTCTTTACCGAGGATTCGCTTGCGCACCTGGTGAAGCCCGAGCGTCCCATCCGCGTCGTCGACCAGTGGATGTACCACAGCCGCCTGTACGCCGTCGCCCGTTTTGTGACGATGCGCAACGACCTGGACCTGATTCAGCTCAACTCCTTCGGCTGCGGCTTGGACGCCCTGACCACCGACCAGGTGCAGGAGATTCTGGAAGCCAGCGGCAAGATCTATACCGTGCTCAAGATCGACGAGGTATCCAACCTGGGCGCCGCGCGCATCCGCATCCGCTCGCTCATGGCAGCGCTCAAGGACCAGGAGGCCGAGCGCCTGGCCGAGGCCACGGCCGCGGGTGAGGCCTACGAGCAGGGCGATGCTGCGCCGGTGGCGCCCTCCACGGATGCCCCCGCGTTCGCGAGCCGCAAGTACACGTTCGAGGCGCAGCGTGAGAGCGCTTCGACCGCGTGGCCCAAGGTGCCCTTCACCGAGCAGATGCGCGAGGAAGGCTACACCATCCTGTGCCCGCAAATGGCGCCGATCCACTTTGACCTGGTCAAAGAGGTGTTCCGTGGTGCTGGCTACAACTTGGAGCTGCTGCCCTCGACTGACCACGATGCCGTCGAGGCTGGCCTGCGCTATGTGAACAATGACATTTGTTACCCGTCGATCCTGGTGACGGGCCAGATTATGGAGGCCATCGAGAGCGGTCGGTACGACCTGTCCAAGACGGCCGTGGTTATCAGCCAGACCGGCGGCGGCTGCCGTGCCACCAACTACATCGCACTCATCCGCAAGGCCCTGCGCGAGAGCGGCCACCCCGAGATTCCGGTGATCTCGCTTTCGGCCGTGGCGCTCGGCGAGGACAACCCCGGCTTTAAGATTACGCCGGCGCTGCTCAAGCAAGCAGTCTACGCGGTGCTCTTTGGCGACGTGATGATGCAGATGCTCTATCGTTGCCGCCCGTACGAGGCCACGCCCGGCGCTGCCAACGCACTCTACGAGGAGTACATGGCGCGCGCCCGCAAGCTGGCGCCCAAGTTCAACCGCCACAACTACACCAAGCTGTGCCGCGAGGCCATCCGCGCGTTCGATACTATGCCGCTCGTGGGCGAGGGCACCAAGCCGCGCGTGGGCGTGGTCGGTGAGATCTTGGTCAAGTTCCACCCCACAGCCAACAACCACGTGGTCGACGTTATCGAGCGCGAGGGCTGCGAGGCCGTAGTGCCGGGCCTGCTCGACTTCTTCCTGTACTCCATGAGTAACGCCGAGCTGCAGAAGGACGAGCTGGGAAGCTCTGCTACCACGCGCGCTGGTATGCAGGCGCTCATCAAGCTCGTGGACTGGATGCGTACACCGGTGGAAGAGATGCTCGAGAAGTCCCGCCGCTTTGAGGCGCCCGAGCGCATCGGCACCATGGCGGACAAGGCCCGCACGGTGCTTTCGGTGTGCAACAACATGGGCGAGGGCTGGCTGCTCACGGCCGAGATGCTCGACCTGATCGACCACGGCGCGCCCAACATCATCTGCACGCAGCCCTTCGCGTGCCTGCCCAACCACGTGGTGGGCAAGGCCGTGATCAAGGAGCTGCGCCGCCAGCACCCCGAGAGCAATATCGTCGCGGTGGACTACGACCCCGGTGCGTCCGAGGTCAACCAGCTCAACCGTATTAAGCTCATGATCAGCGTGGCCAAGGAAAACATGCGCGCCGGTAAGGGCTTTAAGCTCGAGAAGGTGGCGCCGCTCGCGATGGACGAGGTCACTGGCCAGATGCGTGCCCATGACGGCTGCGTGAGCTGCGGCTCGGTCGATGAGAGCGCCGTGGCGTCGGTCGCTGAGCGCCTGGGACGCGGCATTAAGAAGTAGACGGCCCGCTTTGGGCTAGATGTGAGGCAAACGGGTGGTAGCCGTACCGGCTACCACCCGTTTTTGCTGGACATATGTTGCGCAAATGACCTTGCTACAGCCTTCCGTGGGCTTGTCCGATTTTTGGGCCGGTTCGGGCTTTGAAGACAAGTTATTGCAGGCCCAGGGCGATTTCTCGCTCAATGCAGGCCAGCACGGTGTGATCTATCTGCCAAACGACGAGATGATCGCTGCGGACTGCCCATCGCCACCTACGAGATGGAAGCCGAGAAGTACATCTACCGCGTGTACAAGTACGAGCTGTAGCGCTGCGCTTAGGTTTGACCAATGGAGTATGAAAACACGCCGTTCGCCGATGCCCCCTCCGCGAGTGGCAGCCATATGGTTTGATGTTAGAAACATATAGTTGTCGCCAGCCTGCTGGCGACGTTCCCCCTGATATCGGAGGTTCCAGGTATGTTTCATGCTCCGTTAAACAACTATCGGTTGGGCTAACATGGGTCGCCGTGCTATTTCGATAACCCTTGCAGTGGTCTGCCTGGCTGTGCTCCTGGGCGCTACAGGGCTGTTTGCTATAAGCCGAGAAACGTCCTATATGCAGGAATGCGCTTCCGAAGGGTTTGCCATTGATGGTTACTATCGGGATGACAGAACGAGTCGGGAAACCCTGGCCTTTCTTGAGGAGGATGGCTGTCGATGGCAACTGGTCAACAAAGACGGAAGCAGCGTTGACGGGCAGTTTAAGCGTACGGATGACCCCAACATCCTGATATTAAAGAAGGAAAACGGCGAAAAATTCGGCACGGTTCACGTTGCGTATATATCGCGCCGACGCAATCAGGGGCAGATTTACCTAATTAGAGATACTAAGGTGACCCGATTTTATCTTGTGAGCACCGATCCGGCGTTTACGGTGGAGTCTGGCGATGTCGATGCGGACGTCTGATTCACGGCAATAAAACAGCGAGCGGGGCTCGGGTGTGAACTACGTCCCGCTTTTTGCTTGTGCCTGCGTCGCGTCTGAGCCTCGTCGCGACTTGCGCCTGTGCGCGGGAGCCATCCCATGCTCCGCATTACTCCACATCAAACTCCACGCGATCGAGTTCGGGCACGTTGAGGTCAATGAGCTTGCGGGCGACGTGACGGTCGTGTGCCCCAAGCGCCTCGCTTGTCGTCACATGGGCGACAATCTCGCGCTCGACGATGCCCTCCTCGTCGCCTTCGGTGGCCGAGGTTTCGACGGCGACGGTGTAATCCTTAAAGCCTGGCAGTACCGCGGCAAGCTCGCGCGTGGTTTCGGTGACGCCGTAGCCGTCCTGCACGCCGGCCTGCGCCGAGCCAATAGACCCCGCGGTCATAACGATGCAGGGGATGGCAAAGATGGCCGTTCCCACGATGATGCGGCGGCGCACTTTGCGTGACAGCTCGTTGACCTCGGCATTTTCCTCGGCGGTCACAATGCCGTCGCCGTTGAGGTCACGCTTGAGCGGCACGCGCAAAAGAAGCAATACGGCTTCGGCGGCCAGCGCGATAAAGACGACGTTGATGCCAAACTCGTAGAGGGCCGAGAGGAACAGTGACCCGCTTGCAATGGCGATGCCATAGCCCGCCGCGCACAGGGGCGGCATGAGCGCGGTCGCCACGGCCACGCCGGCGATGAGCGTGGCGGGTTCCTGGTCGCGCGAGTTGCCCAGCCCGCCTGCAAAGCCGCCCGCGAGCGCGACGGCAAGGTCCCATATGGTGGGTGTCGAGTTGTCGATGATGGCGGCCGTGGTGGTGCCAAGGGGCGAGAGCTTAAAATACAGCGTGGACGTGACCAGGCAAAAGACCATCTGCAGTGCGAGGCTGGCAATGGCCTCGACGGTGATCTCGCGGTCGAGCGTGGCAATGCCGTATGCCATGGCAAGAACCGAGCCCATGAGCGGGCAGATGAGCATGGCGCCCACGATGGCGATATCGAGGCCGATGCTTGCGATGAGCATGGCGATGATGAGGATGCATAGGTGAGAGCCGGTCAGGCGTGCCCCGTTTACAAAACGCTTGCGGATCACGTGATAGGGCGCGCGACCCTCGCGAATGTTGAATGCGCGCTTGAGGAAGCGGGTGATGTTTTCCATGGCTTCGCTATGAGCGGGGCGGATGCCGTGACGCCGATGATGACGCTCGCGCAGTCGCTTGATCTGTTGTTTGTCGAGCTCCATGTCCACCTCGTTCCAGCGCGGTCCGCGCAACGCGCCCGTTGTCTTAACTCTACACCGTGGCGGGCGGGGTGTCTGTTGGATGCGGAATCCGATAGGGCGGATGACGCGGGAGCAAATGCAAATCACAGGCTCAATTCGATCCCGCAAGAATATGATGCACCAGCTCCTACATATGTGACGAAATTGTGAAGCACGAGAGCACGAATTTCAAAAAATCCGCTGGTGACCAATGTTGCGCAACAGAATTCAAAAATCAGCTCCTACATTTTGAGGCGTATGGATACATCCGTGTCAAAGGGAGAAAGCCATGGCAAACTATATCCCACAGCACTTTGAGCCTCGGGCCAAGGCCGTCAACGTCAAGGGCGTTGCCAACCGCGCCGTCGCAACCGTTTTGACGGCGGGCCTCATCGCTCAGCCGCTCATGTCGCCACTGGCGGCAATCGCCGCACCGACGGCAGATAACGGTGACGCCACGAAGGGCGACAGCGCTATCGAGAACACCGTTGCCACCGGTAACCAGGCGGTCGTAAAGACGGCTGCCCAGTTGGCCGAGGAGTCGGCAAAGCAGCTCAAGGACGCTCAGACCGCCTACGATGCCGCCCAGAAGAAAGCCGACGCGGCGGGCCAGTCTCAAAAGCAGGCGCAGCAGCAAAAGAATCAGGCCTCGCAGGCCGTGACCGATAACGCCGCCGAGCAGAACGAGGCCGAGGCAGCCGCGCTTCAGGAGAAGATCGACGAGCTTAAGGCGGCTGTTGACAAGGCCGAGCAGCAGCAGAAGAAGCTGGGCGACCTGAACGATCAGCTCGATCAGGCCAACAAGAGTGTCGAGGATAAGACCCAGGCGCTCAAGGACGCCAAGGCAAAGCAGGATGAGGCCAAGAAGGCCCTCGACGATGCGCAGGCCAAGCTCGAGGCCATGGGTATGGACGAGTACGAGGCCGCCAAGAAGGCCGTCGAGGACGCGCAGGCCAAGCTCAATGCGGCGAATGCCGATGTGAAGACGGCCGAGGGTGAGCTCGATGCCGCTAAGACCGCCGCCGACAATGCTGAGCAGGCAAAGAGTGATGCCGAGTCTGCTCTGACGACTGCCCAGGCCAAGAAGCAGGAGACCGCCAATGCCCTTGCCGCTGCGACCACCGCGTGCGGCAACGCCCAGGATAAGCTGAACGACGCCCAGAAAGCGCTCGATGCCGCCATCTCGGGCACGGGCATCGATCTAAAAGCGCTTGAGGCCGCCAAGAACGCTGCTGCCGGTGAGTTCAAGGACGCGCAGACCGAGCTTGATGCCGCGAAGGCTGCCGACGCCACCGCACAAACGAACCTCCAGGCCGCACAGACTGATGCCAGCGCCGCGCAGGAAAAGGTCAACGCCGCCAACGCTGCCGTTTCGTCAGCGCAGACTGCATACGACGAAGCCAACGGCAAACTTGGTGATTTGACCAGCAAATACAACACCGCCAAGGCTGCTTACGAGCAAGCTCAGCAGACCGAGGCCGACAAGAAGACAGAGTACGACCGTCTGGCAGAGGTCGCAAAGCAGAAGAAAAGCGCTCTTGAGAATGCTACCAGCGACTACAACAAAGCGAATGATGAATACAACACGGCCAGCGCAAACGTCAAAGCTCTTGAGCAGCAGATTTCTGAGCTAAAAGCAAACATGACGGTGGATACGGATGCTGTCAAGGCTGGCCTGCTTGGCTTTATGAATCACATCGCAAGTAGTATGTCGTTTACTGCTGCTCAGCGTGCCAACGCGAGCGATGCGGCGAAGTTACTTGATGGGTCTGCTAGCAAGGCGGCATGGTATGACGACTATGTCAACTTGGATGCATCTGACGCTGACAATGCTATTTCGCTCGTGAATCTGCAGAATACCTTGACCTACATGAATGCGGTCAATGGAATTCGTCGCGCAAATGGCTTGAGTGACATGAAGGTCAGCATTGTCTCTATGGCGCAGTCGGCGCTCGATGTTTGCTATTCGTCGAATGTTTGGGACCACGCAGGGAACAGCGGCGAGGGCTTTTATATGTCCTATAACGAAAACCTTGCCGGACGTGCTGGCGCCTACAAGGGGTCAGATAATCCTAAAGATTGGGAAACATCCTTCGATAACGGCGACAAATACGGCGATGATTGGCCGTTTATCGGTTGGTATACTGCGGAAAAGCGCGACTATGACAGGGGTGACTATAGCAACACCGGTCACTATGAGAACTTTATTGATTCAGGTGCTAATTCCTTTGGGTTCGCCGTCGGCTACGGTAAGGATGGCAACCGCTCAACGCCCGAGGATGACGGTGCACCCAGTCCTGTTTCAATTTATCAGGGAAACTGGGCCGAAGGCGATTTTACGGTTGACGAGTTCAAGAACCTGGTAAACACGTACGTAGACTCCGTTTATCATGCCGGTGGTACCGCCGCGCAGAAGGCGCAGCTGGCGCAGCTGCAAGATCAACTTGCGGCAGCACGGAAGGCGCGCGATGTGAAAAACGATGCGCTTGGCTCTGCGGAGTCATCCCTCGCTGCTGCCAAGAGTGCAGCGAATGAAGCGAACGGTAACGTTGCTGCTGCCAAGAGCGACTATGAAGCTGCGCAAGAGGCCACCGCTATCGCGAAGGCGGCATATGGCGCTGCCGATGTCAATTTGAAGAATGTTGACATCGAAACTCCTAGGGCAAATCTCAACGCCGCCAAGGACGAGGCGACCGTCGCGCAGGCCGCGCTTGACGACGCTAACTTCAAGCTGACCGAATGCCAGACGAACGCCTCCAAGGCTTCCGCCCGCAAGGCGAAGGCACAGGGCGATTACGATACCGCCAAGACAAAGTCCGATAAGGCCAACGAGGCGTATGGCAATGCCACGGCTTCGGTCAAGGACCTTGCCGCCAAGCGCGATGCCGCCCAGGCGGACCTTGCGAATAAGCAGGGCTCGCTTGACGAGGCAAAGAAGGCCGACGATGCCGCCCAGGCTGGTGTAGACAAGGCCCAGGCCGCAGATGTCCAGGCCGCGATTGCTCTTTCGGACGCCAAGCAGGCGGTTGCCGCCAAGGCGCAGACTGTGTCCGACGCGCAGGCCAAGGCCAAGGCTGCCGAGGGCGAACTGGCCGGCGCAAACAAGGCCTTCGAGCGCTTCGCTGGAGCCCAGAAGGCGGTCGACGACGCCAAGGCCGCCTATGACGCCGCCGTCGCCGGTGTCGCCGATGCCCAGAAGCAGCTCGAGGCCGCCAACGAAGCCGTCGTCGATGCGACCTTCGAGATCGTCGAGGCCAAGGCCGAGCTTGCCAACGACGAGGCGCTCAAGGCCGATCTTGAGGCTGTCGACCACAAGGCATCCCTTGCCGCGGGCACGACGGGCAACGAGAAGCTGGTCAAGCTTAACGCTGCCTACGCTCGCTATAAGGCCGCCGTCGATGCCGCCGCTGGCCTCAAGGCTGCTCTGAGCGATGCCGATGCCAAGCTGTCCGATGCCAAGCTGTCCGATGCCAACGACGCCTATGCCGCCGCGCTTGCCGAGCTCGGAGATGCCAAGGATGCCCTGGCTGCCGCTCAGGCCGAGTACGACAAGTATCATCCCAAGGCTGAGCCGCAGGCCAAGCCTCAGGTTGCGCAGGCTGCTGCAAAGGCCCCCGTTGCCAAGAAACAGGCTGCGCCTGCCGCGCTCGCCCAGACTGGCGACAATTCCGCGCTTGCGGGCGAGGTGTTCGTCATCGGCGGTGTGACGCTCGTGGCAGCGGGCGTGACGCTGGGCGATCGTCGTCGCAAGCAGATGTAGCGTTTCGAGCGTAGATTCTGCAACGAACTTCGGTTCATAGCAGGAACGCTTCGATAGCTTAACCGATAAGGCCGGCGCGCTGTTAAACGCAGCGCGCCGGACTTTCTTTGTTTCGATATCAAAAAGCCCGGTCAGCAGCCGCAGAAGCTACCGACCGGGCAAGCCGTAGGCAATATGGTTGCTGTCGAGCAGCTGCTCGACTTAGCCCAGCAGGCTTAAGCCCACGGAGACAAACGCCAGGATAACGCCGACGATGGACTCGCCGCCGAGCAGGCCGCTGGCAACGACCAGACCCTGTTCCTGGAAGGCGGCGTCCTTGGCAGCTCTCTCCTCGTCGGAAAGACCAGCGGTGGCGTCGCGGTGGGCGGACCACTTGTCGTAGGCGAGCTTGACGCAGGAGCCCAGGAATGCCGTGAGTGACATGTAGAACGGCAGGTACACGCCCAGGCCGATCATCATGGCCGGAATGCCGAGCCAGTACATGACGATGCCGGCGATAAAGCCGCCAACGAACCACGGCACGCTCGGGATGCCCGAGACCATGGTGGCGACAACGCTTGCCTGCGCGGCAACAAAGCTCTTGTCGGGGCCAAAGGCGTCCGGGCCATAGGCGGTGACGAGCGCGACCATGACGGCTGCGGCGACCAGGGCGCCCACGATGCCGCCGATGGCTTGGCCGATCCACTGCGCACGCGGGTTGGTGCCCAGCACGGCGCCGGCCTTAAAGTCGTTCATGACGTCGCCCGCAAGGCCGCACGCCACGGCTACGATGCCGGCGATAAAGAACAGCTTGACCTGAGCGATCTGTGCGAAGGCAGCCACGATGAGCATGACGATGAGGCCGAAGATCTCCATGGGGTCGATGCCCGTCTGGCCGCAGCTCTGTGCGCTCATGATGGTGGTGACAAAGGTGAACAGCGTCACGATGACGGCCGGAACGGGGCCAAGGTCGAGCACGATGGCGACGATCACGGCGATGGCGGCAGCGCCCAGGCCGATGATGCCGGCGTCGAGCTTAAGGGAGCCCGAGATGAGCGACTGCTCGTCGGTGTCGGTGGAGCTGTCGGCGGCAAGACCGCGGACGATGCCGGCGACCTGCGGCAGGATGTCCTTGAGGACGACGGCGACGCCAAAGCCCATCATGAGGCCCATGCCCAGGGACTTGACGATGCCCTGTGCGGTCATGACGTCAAACAGACCGGCAGCGGTGCCGCCAACGATGATGCCAAAGTTGCCCAGCAGCGCGCCGGCAAACCAGAAAGCGACCGGGGCGAAGCCCACGAGGAAGCCGACGGAGAGCAGCATGGGCGAGTTGTAGATGGCAAAGGTCACGCCGGGGATATTGAGCGTGCACAGCATGCTGGGCACCACGCCCAGGGCGTCGCGCAGCACGCTATAGATGCCTGCGATGGCCATGGAACCAAAGAGCTGCTTGCCGGTTTTGCCGCCAGCCTCGGTCGCGCGCAAGGTCTGAGCTGCGGCGTTGCCGGTGGGGAACTCAAGCGCGGCGTCCACGATAAAGTGACGGTGGATGAGTGCGGTGGCCAGCAGGCCCAGGATGGTGCCGGCGAGTGCCACGATAAACATGTCGAGCCAGCTGATCTGGTCGGCATAGCCCAGCATCCAGGCGCCCGGGATGGTAAACGCTAGGCCGCCGGCGACCATGGCGCCCGCGGACATGATGGTGTGGGTGACGTTGGCCTCGTTGAGGCTGGCATTGCCCATGAGCTTAAGGAAGAACAGCGAGATGACGGCAGCGAAGACGATCGGCCAGGGGAGAGCGCCCATCTTGAGGGCGGTGTAGGCCGAGCTTGCCGTGATGATCACGCAGCCAAGGACGCCGATGACGACGCCGCGCAGCGTGAGTTGCCCGCGCATCGAAGCGCGGTTCGAGGGATTGCTCATATAAAACTCCTTTGCGTATATCCGCTTCCCCCGGGAGCGCCGCTACGGATACGGCGCGGGAAGTCGGGTTACCAAGGGCCGCCGCGTGAGCTCGCGCGCGACCGCGCACCAGTATAGCCGTAAGCTAGTCATTTTGGGATGACTGGTTTAGGTAGGCGATATACTGCTGGGCAGACGAAAGGAGCGCCGACGATGCTTAATGGGTGCGCATATATATTGACGGTCGACGTGGGTAACACGTTCATTCGCTTTGGTCTGTTTGCCGAGGATTCGGCCGCGGCGCAGGAATGCCCGCTTGCGACGTGCGAGATCACGACGCCGTCGAGCATTACAGCCGACGAAGCGCGCATGAGGCTCGCGCAGGTCATGGGCGCGCTGGCGGCCGATGCGGGCATGCCCGGCGCGCTCGTTCCCGCGGCCGCAGTGCTGAGCTGCGTGGTGCCGGCGCTCGAGCGCCCGTGGAAGGTGGCGCTTTCCCGTACCTGCACGGGACGCGTGCTCACGGTGGGACCGGGACTTAAGACTGGCATGCCCGTCCACTACGACGACCCCGCCGAGATCGGCCCCGACCGCATCGCCGATGCCGTGGCGGCTCGTGCCGTCTACGGCTCTCCGTGCATTGTGATCGACCTGGGCACTACGACCAATATCGAGGTCATCGATACGCACGGAACCTTTGTCGGCGGCGTCATCGCGCCGGGTCTGGCACTTGGCGCCCGCTCGCTTTCGGCCGCTGCGGCGCGCCTGCCGCAGGTTGAGCCCTCGGCGCCGACACACGTCATCGGCCGCAACACGCGCGAGGCGATGCGCTCGGGCGTGGTCTTGGGCGAGGTTGCCCGCATCGATGGCATGCTCGACATGGTGCTTGCCGAGATGCGCGCGACCAAGGCCGCGGGGGAGGGCGATGTGCCCATCGTCATTACCGGCGACGATGCCGAGGCGCTTGCGGCCCTTGTCGGCCATAGCCTGACGGTCGACGACGCGCTGACGCTGCGGGGTCTCGCCGAGCTGTACCACATCAACCAAAAGCCCCGCCGCGCGTAGCGATGGGGGCGATGGGACAAAAACGTCTCCACCTTCCACCTGCTACAATGGGTCAAACTATTGCGATTTCGGAGGTGTCTGCCATGTCGGACGATCTTCATCAAACCGCGTCGGGCAAGCGCCGCGACGTTATTAGCTGGGATGAGTTCTTTATGAGCGTGGCCATCGCCGCGCAGCGCCGCAGTAAGGACCCCAACACGCAGGTGGGCGCGTGCATCGCCAACACCAACCACCGCATCCTTTCGGTGGGCTACAACGGTACGCCCTCGGCACTCAACGACGACTTTTTCCCGTGGGGCACGAGCGACGACCCGTTGCAGGATAAGCACAACTACGTGGTGCATGCCGAGGCCAACGCCGTGCTCAACTACCGCGGCTCGCTCAAAGACCTTGAGGGTTCCACGGTCTACGTCACGCTGTTCCCGTGCCACGACTGCGCCAAGATCCTGGCGCAGGTGGGCGTGGGCGAGGTCGTCTACCTGGACAACAAGTATGCCGATACCGACGACGGCCGTATCAGCCGCCGCATTCTCGACTCCTGTGGCATCAGCTACCGCCAGGTCATCGTCGATGTTCAGATTGGTACCGGGGGACAGGCTCGACAGTAATATGCGTTGTCGCTATCTGACGACGAACGCAGCTCAAAGAGCCCCGTCCCAAATTGACTACTCGTGAAAGTCGCGTCTGCGCGCATGGACGGCTCGTGAGCGGGTACATGGCTGTAGTAACATAGCTTCTGTCCGCGGGCGCGCCCGCGTTATTGTGAGAAAGGAGCCCCTGTGGCTGTTAACGAAGAGCTGCTTAAGAAGGTTCTTGAAGAGATTCGCCCCAACCTGCAGGCCGATGGCGGCGATATGGAGTATGTGGGCGTTGACGACGAGGGCGTCGTCAAACTGGAACTGCAGGGCGCCTGCGCCGGCTGCCCCATGAGCTCGCTGACCCTGTCCATGGGCATTGAGCGTATCCTGAAGGAGCATGTGCCCGGCGTTACCCGCGTTGAGCAGGTCAATGCTTCCGGCGAGGCCGAGGACCTGTACGACGAGTACGCGCCGTTCTAAGATGCGAAAGCTGCGGACGGCATACTCCGCATAGACGTTACGCCCAAATATGTGGCTGCGAGCGCAAGGCCCGCGGCCGCATTTGTATGTAGGGAGTAGGAGGGTCGACATGCTCAACGACTTCTACCATATGCTTGATCCTGTCGCGATCTCGGCGGGCCCCATCACCATCTACTGGTACGGCCTGGCCTACGTGGTCG
>CALJNY010000210.1 GCA_937981515.1 uncultured Collinsella sp.
ATGCAGCAAGGTCGAGGCGCAGAGTACCGGAAAACGATTTGACGGCCTTGGTCTGCGCGGAGCCACCAACGCGGGACACCGAAATGCCGACGTCGACAGCGGGGCGCTGGCCCTGATAGAACAGGTCGGTCTGTAGGTAAATCTGACCGTCGGTAATAGAAATAACGTTGGTCGGAATGTATGCAGACACGTCGCCTGCCTGCGTCTCGATGATCGGCAGAGCCGTCATGGAGCCGAGGCCGTATTCCTCGTTCATCTTCACAGCACGCTCCAGCAGGCGCGAATGCAGGTAGAAGATGTCGCCGGGGTAAGCTTCGCGTCCCGGCGGGCGACGCAGGGTCAACGACATCTGACGGTAAGCAACAGCCTGTTTGGTCAGGTCGTCATAAGTGATAAGCACGTGGCGGCCGAGGTTCTCGGGGCCAGCGGGCTTGCCGTCTTCGCCGTTATAGACGAAGTACTCACCCATTGCAGCACCAGCCATAGGAGCGATGTACTGCAGCGGAGCCGAGTCAGCGGCGGTGGCGGCGACGATAATCGTCTTGTCCATAACGCCGTACTTCTCGAAGGTCTCCATGATGCCGGCAACCGTAGAGGCCTTCTGGCCAACAGCGACATAGATGCAAATCATGTCGTTGTCTTTCTGGTTGATAATGGCATCGATCGCAATAGCAGTCTTGCCGGTCTGGCGGTCGCCAATGATGAGCTCGCGCTGGCCACGGCCGATAGGAATCATCGAGTCAACAGCGATGATACCGGTCTGCATGGGCTCATGCACGGGCTTGCGGCTGATAACGCCAGGAGCCTTGAACTCGACGGGGCGATAGCCGTCGGCCTTAATGGGGCCTTTGCCGTCGATGGGCATGCCAAGCGGGTTCACAACGCGGCCGAGAAGACCCTTGCCCGAAGGCACTTCCATGATCTTGCCGGTGGTGCGAACCTGATCGTTCTCTCGGATTGCCGTGACATCGCCGAGGAGCACAGCGCCGACTTCCTCTTCCTCAAGGTTCTGGGCCAAGCCGTACACGGTCTTGCCGCCCTCACCAATAAACTCGATGAGCTCGCCGGCCATGGCGCCCTTCAAGCCGTCGACGCGAGCAATACCGTCGCCAACCTGGACGACCGTACCGACCTCGCGTGCATCGACGCTCGCGTCGAGGGACTCCAGCTGTTT
>CALJNY010000211.1 GCA_937981515.1 uncultured Collinsella sp.
GCCGTCATAGCGGGCGACAAGACCGCGCTCGGGATGCCAGGCCATAGCGTTAACGGTAAAGTCGCGACGCGCCAGATCGTCCTCAAGCGACGCTGCACGCTCCACACTCTGGGGGTGACGGCCATCGGTGTAAAAACCGTCCAGGCGGTAGGTGGTGACCTCAATGCGCTCGCCATCGCAAATGGCCGTGATGCCGCCAAATTTAATGCCTGACTCAACCACGGCAATATCAGCCGCCTCGAGCGCCGCTTTGGACTCTTGCCACAGGCCGCTACAGCAAATGTCAACATCGTGACTGGGGCGCCCCATCAGGGCATCACGCACCCAACCGCCTACGTACCAAGCCTCAAGACCAGCCGCCTCAAGCGCGCGTAGGACGCGCAGGGAGGCATCGGTCGGCTGCGTACCGTTGAGCGAAACATTGCACATGCCTTTGGCCTCCTGCACTTGCGAGCGTTAATCGATGGTTCTCAAGAAGTCTAGCAAGAAACGAGAAAGAGCGCACACGCAATCGCGTCGTCGATTCGATAAAACGAGACAGCAGACGCCACAAACGTTCAGGGCGCAAAAAAACACCCGCCTCGGAGATCAAAAGCGGGTGTTCGGCAACGATGTATCGATGCGGCTAGCAGACCTGACGAACTTCGATGTGCTTCTTGTATTCGTCCACCTTGGCAAAATCGCCCAGACCAGGGCACTCGACCACGTTAGCACCGGTGGCCATCGAGAGGCGCAGGGCGTCCTCGACGCGCTCGGGGGCGTCATGCCACACGGACAGGAAGGCAGCGAGCGAAGAATCGCCGGCGCAGACGGTCGACAGCAGCTTGACCTCAAAGGTACGGTTGGCAAACCAGATGTGCTCGCCGTTGGAGAAGTACGCGCCCTCGCCACCCAGGGTCAGCAGCACATTCTTGGCGCCCTTGGCATGGAGCTCGGCCATAGCGCCCTTGACGGACTCGTCGTCGCCACCGCTCACCTTAATACCAAAGATGTCGAGCAGCTCGTCGTCGTTGGGCTTAATGAGCAACGGCTCCATAGCAATGAGGTCGGCCAGCTGATGGCTCGAGATGTCGAGCACGAACTCGGCACCTTTTGCCTTCACGCGGCGCAGGACCTCGGCCAGGAAGCCCTCGGAGGTGTTGGGGGGCAGCGAGCCGCTAATGACCAGGCAGGTCATGTCGTCGAGTGAATCGATGAGCTCAAACATCTCCTGCTCGTTGGCTTCGTTGATGGCGGCACCGGCATTGACCATATTGTACTCGGTGTCGGGACCTGCGTTGAGGAACACGTTGACACGCGTGATGCCGTCAGTCCACACAGGCTTGACGGGCACGCCCAGGGCCTCGGCGCCCTTAACGATGAACTCACCCGAGAAGCCGGCAAAGAAGCCCAGGATCGTGGTATCGACGCCGTAGTGGTCGAGCGTAAACGAGACGTTGAGACCCTTGCCGTTGGGGGTGTAGACCGCGTTACGGGTGCGCGTAACGGTATTGGCGGAAAGGCCGTCGCAGGCGATGTTGTAGTCAATAGCGGGGTTTGCAGTGAGCGTGTAAATCATGAATGTTCCTTTCACGAAGCAACGTGTTAATGAAAGTATATTCCACGCTTCGGTAAAAGGCTACAACAACTCGGCGAACGGTGTGGAAGCGGTGAAGGTCAGTATCATCTCACTTTTCCAACGAAAAAAACGGCGCCCCGACCGAAGTCAGAGCGCCGCATGCGCACGAATTTGTCGCGTTTCGCTTACTTGCGATCGAGCTTACGGACAGCAACGCGCTTGCTGTACTCGTCAACGTGACCGAAGTCGCCAATGCCCACGGACTCGGCAACGTTAGCACCGGTGGCCATAGCGAGCTTCATGGCCTCCTCGACGTTGTCGCGATCCCTGTACCACTTATGCAGGAACGCAGCGAGGGTGCAGTCGCCTGCGCAGACGGAAGAGACCAGCTTGATGTTGAACTCACGCTTGGCATACCAGATGTCCTCGCCGTTGGAGAAGTAAGCGTCGCCGCGGCTACCACGGGTGAGCAGCACGTTCTGGACGCCGGCGTCGTGGGCGAGCTTCATGGCAACGCGGACCTCGTCGTCGGTGTCGACCGGCACGCCGAAGATGGCCTTCATCTCATGATGGTTCGGCTTGATAAGCAGCGGCTTCTTGTGAGCGAGCTCCTTGAGCTTGTCGGAGGACAGGTCCAGGACGACGTCGGCGCCACGAGCCTGAGCGTGCTCCATGACCTGAGCCAGGAAGTCGGGCGTAGCTTTGGGAGGCACGGAACCGGAGACGATCAGGCACTCAAGGTCGCCCGCGGTGTCCAGGATGTTGTAGAGCTCCTCCTGGTGCTGCGGCGTAATCGGGGCGCCGGGGTTAAGGATGCCGTACTCGTGCTGGCCATCGTTGACGTAGGTGTTGATACGCGTGATGCCGTCGGTCCAGACCGGGCGGCACAGGCAACCCAGGTTCATGACCTCCTCGACGATGAACTTGCCCGTGAAGCCGGCGAAGAAGCCGAGCGCGACGGTGTCGACGCCCATCTTCTTAAAGGCGAAGGACACGTCGAGGCCCTTGCCGTTGGCCGTGTAGCTGGCCGAGCCGGTGCGGACGTTCTCGTCGGGCTCGAGCGGAGAGCTCGAAACCGTCATGTCGACAGCCGGATTAGCGGTTAGCGTGTAGAACATTTACAGTACCCCCTGTATATGTGAGGGCCGCGTGGCCGGCCCATTCCAACCACGCGGTTACCTCTGATACCAAATTAACGAGCTGCGGACTCGAGCAGCGCCTTGACCTCGGCTGCAGTGTTGCAGGCGAGCGCCTTCTCGGCAAGCTCGTCGCACTCGGCCTTGGTCCACTGGCTGATGGTCTTGCGGGCGCGCAGGATGGACGGAGCGCTCATCGAGAACTCCTCCAAGCCCCAGCTGATCAGCAGCGGCTCAAGCAGCGGATCGGCAGCGGCCTCGCCGCACATACCGACCATGATGCCGGCCTTCACGCCGCTCTCGATGATTTTCTTGAGCGAGCGGAGCACGGCGGGATAGTACACCTGGTACAGGTTGGAGATGGTGTCGTTGCCACGGTCGGCGCACATGGTGTAGCCGATCAGGTCGTTGGTGCCGATGGAGAAGAAGTCGGCGACCTCGGCAAGACGGTCAGCGAGCAGCGAAGCGGCGGGCGTCTCGACCAGGATGCCGACCTCGATGTTCTCGTTAAACTTGCGACCCTCTTCGGTCAGCTCGGCCTTGCACTGCTCGACGAGCTCCTTGACGGCCACGACCTCCTCGACGCAGGTGACGAGCGGGATCATGATCTTGACGTCACCGAAGGCGCTGGCGCGCAGCAGGGCGCGGAGCTGGACCTTGTACTGGTCGGGATTGGCCAGGCAGTAACGCACGGCGCGGAAGCCCATGAAGGGGTTGTCTTCCTTGACCATATACAGATACGGAATCTCCTTGTCGCCACCCACAT
>CALJNY010000212.1 GCA_937981515.1 uncultured Collinsella sp.
CGCAGTAAACGTGGTGGTGCCAGCCTTGTACGCCGTGTAGCCGATCTCGCCCGCGGTGGTGTAGGCCGCCACGGCAGGATCGCTGCTCGTCACGGTAAAGTTGTCGCGGTTGGTGGCGTTGTCGGGCGCCACCACCGGGCGTGCGTGATCGGTCAAAAACGCGCCGCGCTCGGAGAGTGGGTTGCGGCCCTGCAGGTAGACGGTGGCGCCGTCCTCGTTATATCCCATCGAGATGGACGTGGCGGCCACGGCTTCTGACGTCAGCGTCACGCTCTTGGAGCCAGCGCCCGCAGATGCGACATCGCGCGGGGTAACGGTGATCGTGGCACTGCCGGCATGCTTGAAGTAAAAGCAGGCCGAGTAGTCGTTGCTGTAGATGGTCGTAGGATCGCTCGAGGCAAAGTGGAAGCGGCTGAACGAAACGGGCACGTACTCGTCCTTATCGGCGTCGACGTAATGCACGCGCACCTCGAGGTTGCGCACCTCGGAGCCCTGGACGGTAGCCGCACCATCGGTCACGTCGCTCACGGTGCCGTCGGAGGCACGATACCACAGCTCAAAGTCATCGAACTGTTTGGCCTTGGCCTTGATCTTGATGGTGGCCACGGTCTGCTCGGAACCATTGGCCTTATGCTCGGTGGCGGTCACCGTGCCGGTGGCGTTGTCGTAGATGTAGAGCTCGCCCGTGGACTCGTTGATACCGATGTTTCCGCGGTTGGCATCGTCGGTGCCCCAGGTGACGGTGCTCGTGGCCGGCACGCCCTTAAGCGCAAAGACGCCAAGTTTGCGGTAGGCGTTCACAGCGTCGGGCGAAACCTCGAGCATATGGTCGGCAACCGCCTGGCTGGTGCCGTCGTTGGCCGTGAAGCTCACGGTGTAGGTGTCATCGGGCGTGGTATCCTCGGGCGCCTGGTAGCTGTTGCCCGAGCCAAAGACCGGCGTGCCATTTTTATCGATACCCCAGCTGCTGCCGTTGGCGCCGCAGTTAGCGTTGATGAGGTCGGCGAAGGCATCGGTGGCCATGTCGGCGGGGTCGACGGCATAGGAGTTGACGAGCGCCGAGGCGGGAGCGTCCATCTTGTTGGTGAGGAATGCGCCCCAGTAGGTGTTGACGAGCTGGCCCGCGCTATAGGTCGCGAACAGCGCGCCCGCCGTGCCCTCGGAGGTCGACACGCAGTTGGACACGATGCCGCCGTCGAGCGTACGCGCAAAGCCCGCGACGCCCTTGCCGGTCACACTCGTGGAGCAGTTGAGCACGGCACCCTGAACCTTGTTGCCCAGGGGGCCGAACGCCTTGCCGTCCGTCGCCTGCTTGAGTTCACCGGAAAACGAGATGTTCTGCACCACGCCCGTGGAGGCAACGCCGTCCATGAGCGACTTCACGCCGCCGCCGTTGGCGAAGGTGATGGTGTGGCCCTGTCCATCAAGCGTGCCCGCGAGCATGCCCGTGGGGGCAAAGAACCAGCTGTCATCGATGGTGACGTCGTTGTCGAGAACGTAGTAGGCGTCGGCGTCGGCGGGTTTGAACCTGTTTTTGAGGTCGCTCTGCGAGCTCAGGTGCACTACGTTCTGCGGCTGAGCCACGGGCTCGGTGGGCTTGGGCTTCTCGAGCGCGGCAATGGCATCGGTGAGCGTCTTGGTTGCGGCGTTGACCTCGGCCTGCTTGGCGTCATCGTTGGCGTAGACGTCTTGAGCGCTCACAAGGGCCTCAGCGAGCTTCGACCAGCTCTCGGCCGTGTAGTCGTTCTCGATCTTGGCGTTGGCATCGTCAATCGCAGCCTTGAGGGCATCCTTGTTCACGACGACCGCAGCGCCGCCCGAGATCAGCACAGGCAAACCGCCCTGCGCAGACCAGGTAAAGCCGGTGGCAGGGGCATCGGTGTTGAGCTTATCGACAGAGGCCTGGGTCTTGAGGTCGTCGACAGAGATTTTGCTGCCAAAGGAAGAATCGACCCTGTAGCCGCACGCCTGATCGCCCGCAGTGAACAGATTGTTGGTCACGGTGCCAGACTGATACCAGGCAACGAGGCCGTAACCGCCAAAGGGCATGCCGTTGAGGCTGCCGGCGTAATACGAGTTGAGCACCGAACCGCCATCAAGCTTGCCTACAAGACCGGCAGCGTCAGCGCAAGTCCAATTGTCGTCAGAGGGGCTTGCCGTCGACCAGCACATTTGCACGGTACCCGAGCATGTGGTGGCGATAGGACCGTCGGTGCCAGAAATCGTCATCGAACCCGTCACGCCCAGATTCTGTACCGTACCAGCCACGCTCTTCGCCAGCGCCTTGCCGTTGAGCACGATGCTGTGGCCCTGGCCATCGAGCGTACCGGCCACGGTCTCGATCTGTTGGCCAGCCTCAAGGCTGATATTCGCCGCGAGCTTCACGACAGCCCCGGCCTCGATGGTGGTGGGCAGCTCATCGGCAAAAGAGACCATCACGGTCTCGCCGGCCTTGGCGACGCGCGCGCCGCGTGCCTGCTGAGCATCGGCATCCTCGTCGTCGATGTCCGCCGCGGCAGCAAGGCTCTCATCGGCAGACGGAGCGGCCTCGGAGCTCGCCTCGTCCGCCGATGCCTCGGCGCCTTCAGCACCCGTCTGCTCGTCCGCAGTGAAACTCGACTCGTCGGCATTCTCGGCAGTATCCGCCTGCTGCGAGGCCTGGGCCTGCGCCTGCACAGCGATCTCTGCCACGCCCTCGGCAAATGCCGACGTACCCGGCATCGACCAGACGAGCAGCGCCGAGAAAGCAGCGGCTCCCAGGCGCTTGAGCATAATG
>CALJNY010000213.1 GCA_937981515.1 uncultured Collinsella sp.
GCCCGCGCCCAAATCGGAAGGCTTGCCATCGATAAAGAGCTTCCAGTAAGCCCCAGTCGTGGAGTCCCAAGCGAGCGTTCGCCCATCAAACGGCGATGTAATTGAGTTGAGGTACCAGCCCCATGCACCCGTACCATAAACCGCAGAGATGCCACTCTGCTTGAAGGCAAGTTCAGTCGCATCAGCCACGGTCGCGGTATCAACCATGGTGTAGTCAGCTGCAGGCGCCCACGTCTGAACATTACCGCCGCTGTCAACACCGATAATCTGCAGGGAAGCCTTTGTCTGCCCAGGCATAGTACCGTCAGAGCCGTAGACCCAGGAAACTTTGTCACCGGCCTTGAGCGTGTAGTTACCGGCGCCCACATTTGCGAGCTTGCCGTTGACAAAGAACTGCCAGAATTTCCAAGTGGAAGCGTCAACCTTTTCGGACGAGAGCTTTACGCCCTCATCAAACGGAGAGGTGAGCGAGTTGAGGAACCAGCCGTAGGAGCCCGTCCCAGTGTCGGCGCCAATGCCAGCCTGCTTGAACACCTGCTCAGAGAGCTCCGCCGCGGTCGAGCCCTCCTTCACTTGGATAGTCGTGGGCTGGGCCCAGGTCTGCTGGCTACCGTCCTTAGCCTGGCCAACAACCTCGCAGCTCACGGAGAGCTGGTCGGTGGGCGCCGGGTCGCCGTACTTGGAGTAGCACCAGACGACCGAGTCGCCGGCCTCGAGCACGTAGCCGCCCGCACCAACCGATGCGGCCGTGCCGTTGATGAAGAGCTGCCAGTACGCTCCGGTCTGCGAATCATAGCCAAGCGTTTGGCCCGCGTCGACGGGCGAGGTGACGGAATTGAGGTACCAACCCCAGGTTCCCATGCCGTAATCGGCGGTGAGGCCGTGCTTCTTGAAGAGCGCCTCAGAGAGGTCGGCGGCGGTAGACCCCGTTTTGAGCGTATACGGCTCGGCGGCGGTCCAGGTCTGCTGGCCGCCATCGGCATCGATGCCGATAACCGAGCATGTTGCTGTAACCTCAGGAGCGACCTGACCGCTCGTTCCAAGCACAGTCACCGTCGCAGAGACGTCCTGGTTGGCGAGCTTTGCGTACGTGGCGCTATCCGGATAGCGCTCGGCGTAACGCGCGTACTTCTCACTGGAAAGGCGAGAAGTAATGGTGACCTTGGTGTTGTACTCAGGCCGCGTGACAAGAAGGTTCTCCGCAGAGACGACACTGGTGTCGCTCGACTTGAAGAGGCGCCACTGCTGGCCGCTCATGTCGTCGTAGCCTTCGAGCTCAACCGGGACGATGCCCGAGCCCGCGGCGTCGGTAGTCGCCTTGTCGTAGCTCCACGCGAGCTTACCGTCGGCGTCGAGATACGCCTTCTGGAAGGCGTGCATTTTTGCGGTCACGCCGGCGGCATCCTGGCCATTCAGAATGGCGGCAGCATAGCCGGCCTTCGCCTTTTCCATAAGAGAAAGCTCTGCATCGAGCCCGCCCTGGTCCTGCGGAGAAATCACAAAGTCGAGGGCCTTGCTTGCCGTGACCTCGGCGTTGGACTTATCGGTCACCGTAAGGGTAATCTTGGTCTTCGCCGCCTCGGCGCCAGGCAGCGGCTGGTAGACCGTGCCCTTGTAACCGTTAAACGTGATGTCATC
>CALJNY010000214.1 GCA_937981515.1 uncultured Collinsella sp.
TTGCCACAGGTGCAGAATCCAATAGTTGTGAATAATAATGTTGTTATTTCTGCAGACGATTATGAAAAGGCAACTGACCGAATCCAAGAGCTCGAAGATGAGCTTAATGAACTAAAGCGCGTGAGCTTGAACTCGAATAATGGTGGTAGTTCTGTTTCCAGTGCCGCTTCAGATGATTCTAGCCGGGCATTACTGAAAGATAAACCTGGCTCGTCATTCAATTATTCACAATCAGACGAAAGCACCGCGAAGGATACCGCAGGAAATCGTTATGAGCCCAACAACTGGGGCATTATTGGTTCTTGTACCGCGTGCAGTGGTTTTGCTGATTATTATTTAGGTGGAAACTATTCCAGTCTGTCCATTACTGTCGCGCCATCAAGCACAAATATTGATGGAAAGGGCAACTCTACATCATTCGAAATTCTTGTTAAATACAAAGGCGATTCCGATTTCAGATGCATTCATACTGAGGAAAACATTAGCAAGTCGACCTCTCCAATTCTGCTTAAGAACATAGATATCTCTGGTGTCGAATGGATTGAATTCAAAGCGATAGAAAATGAAGACGAAGGCCATTTAAACGGCAACGTACTAATGATTGCAAACGCCATCGTTGGTTAGTTTCTGGCCTACTTGGCGTTTGTGCTTAGAGCTTCTAGCTGCAACTGTTGTTGATATCTGGAGAAGATAAATTACTAAGATTAGGTCATCCTCTTTCTTTATGCTCATTGGGAGGGTTCGATAAAATTATTTCAGAGCAATATCTTTGTTATATTTCCTATCTCGGTAAGGATTTCGCAAGCTTAGCTCCCAATTTTTATGTTCTACAAGCCAGGCGCTGTATAAAGATATTTCACGCCGAGACTAATAAACATTCCTCCTACGTTGATCATCTTTCACAGTTTGAAAGCCTTAAATATGAGATTGTTGACCATCGTTTTTATAAGAACATAATTAATACCAAGAGCAACCTGAATTATGACGTGTTAAACGAAATACTTGATGACATTGGGTATACCGGTGATTGAAATCATTATTTACTGGATAAAGGATTAATTGACGAGTCTTTGCTTGGCTCTAGAAATGAAATAGCACACGGTGGAATGCACTCTTCAGCTAATCTGAAAATGGATGTAAAGTAGTACTGTCTTTTACATGATAAGATTTGGCAGTTAATAGAGTTATTCAAGCTAGGTGTACTGGAAATGGTTGAACGCAAATCCTACTTAGCATCTAATGAATAGCATTTGAGTTTTAATTTGGTAATCATTTCCTGCTCGGTTGATTGCCTGCCCGCAAAACCAAGCTAATGCTACGGCGGCTACTGCCTGCCCAAGGACAGCAAGCAGCTGCTGGTCAACTACAGGGACGTGCCGCAGAACCTGATCGAGGCCATCGTCGAGGCCAACCGCACCCGCAAGGACTTCGTCGCCGACGAGGTGCTGCAGATGGTGTGGGACCGCGTGTACGCCGGCAAGGAGAAGCCGGTCGTGGGCGTGTACCGCCTGACGATGAAGTCCAACTCCGACAACTTCCGCGCGAGCTCCATCCAGGGCGTCATGAAGCGCGTGAAGGCCAAGGGCGTGCCCGTGGTGGTCTACGAGCCCACGCTGGACGCGCCGGAGTTCTTCGGCTCCGAGGTTACCCACGACCTGGAGGCCTTCAAGGCCGGCTGCGACGTGATCGTCGCCAACCGCTGGAGCGACGAGCTCGCGGACGTTGCGGACAGGGTGTACACGAGGGATCTGTTTAAGCGGGACTAGGGGAGAGCTGCTGCCTACTTTAGGCGGGCATAGTCTTCAAGCGGCTAACTGTGTTGAGGGGGGGTGCACCGGCTAACGCCGATGCACCCCCCAACTTAGATTTTTAAAGCGATAGATTGTTAATCCATCCGAAGCACATGCTCTGATGGATTTGAAATATGATAACGGTCGCAAAATGCTCTTACACGAGAACATAGCTCGATTGGTCCAACCTGCAGCAATAGTGATTGAATATCTGACTCGGTTACGATTCCCGGCACCTTGGACCCCCTCATCCATACCGCTTCATATATCATTTGAACTGATAGCGTTGTTGTATATGGCTTGCCCGCTCTCTCTAAATTCAAAGCTCTTGCAGTTTCACTAATTGCGTTTCGCATTAGGGTAATTGGGTCGATAATCTCGGCGGGGTTTTCTAAAAGAATGGTGTAATTATCGCCATCCCGCCTTATCGCGGTTTTACCCTCCCTCTTCTGCATGTAATAGGGCTCAGATTTCCCAAGCCCTAAATAGGCGGTCTTACATAGACCTTGTCTACGGCAACTTTCGTTGAATAAATTTTTACGGCAATCTATAACTGCCGCATCGACAATTTGATCTGTTAGGCATGGATAAAAGCCTATAAGAATCCAATCAACCTCATGCGAGGCTTTCTGAAGAAGAGTATATAAATCCTCGTATAGAGGACATTGACCAGCTTGCAGACGAACGACCTTGGAACCGTTGTGAAAAAACAAGCTGTGAAAACTAGAGTGAACCTCAATCAGATAGCCGAGTTCGATGCTGCGATTATCGTCATATCGCCCAATAAGGTTTTTGCGGTAATCCGATAGCTTAAGTGCGTGCCCCGATTTTTTGTCAAACAACCTAATAGAGAGCGAACGTGAAAGATCATCGCAGCAAGCAGTGTGGCACTGATAGATCTCTTTAGTTGTAAAACTTGCGATTACTTCAGCCATTTCATCTAGTGCTTTGTCACTTCTGTTGAGTGCTGGCTTTAGCCTCTCGTGCTGAGCATTCACGTTGGCCATTAGCTCTGCTGATTTCGAGTTAGCAGTACGCCCACGCTTAATATGGTGATCAATCCTAAAATGCTCTATTCCGATGATTGAGCCGTCGTCTCGTTCAACAACAAGGTCAGGCCGCTCTTCGTCCGAGCTGATCGTTCCACTCAGCTTCAAAGCGGCCTTTTTCTTATAGCCTCCCGTTGCTGAAGACAGATTGACGACATCATTAAAAACCCGCTCTTCGTGCGCATTTTGACTTGATTTATTATCGCTCATTTAATTTACCTTACGCTAAGGCAGTCATAGATATAGACAAACGTTAGCACTAGATTTGAACCGGCCGATAGATGCGCATGCTGGAAATGCGTAATCACTAAAGCAAGACTCGAAAGTTGGGCAACACGAATTTCAAAAATGAAAACCTAAATGGGCAGCTGTTCAGCTGGAGATATCATCCTCAGCGGTATATAACAAAAGAGAATGCACTCGACTATTATCATCTATACAGCTATGTTGTCGAATTGGCGGATTCTATAAGTGGCATGGTCGAAACGCCGTCATTTAATCAGTTTCTGCTTGAATCTTGCCAGCTACTTGCTAACTCTCTGGATCTAATTCATCGGGGTTACTTTGACGCTGCGTTCTACTCGGTCAGACAGGCTGGAGAGGTCATCCTTATCGGGGCATTGTTCACTAATCTGGAGCAAACTGAACGAGAGGCAACTTACAAGAAGTGGGCCTCGCTTAAGAGATTTCCTTCATTTTCCGAGTTATCAGGAATGTTGCGCGCAAATGATAGTGAGTACAGAGAGCTCCTTGAGCAAATGCCCGAAATTGATGAGCTGATCAGTAAACTTAATAGGCGGGCGAATAAGTATATCCACAAACAAGGTCACGAATCCTTTTATACCAAGCCCTATGGGATGGCCCCCGAAAGCGCAGGTCGAATTCATGAAGATTTCGCTGAGTATTTCAAAGCGGCAGTAAAGGTTTGCGCGATCTTTCGCCTTGCAGCCGACCCATTCCCATTATTAAGAAGCGATCCCGAATGCGAATATAGATTCCCAGATTGTATAACGCCCGAATTCAGCCAAAGCTTTATTGAGGATTGTTTGGGTAACGATTTTGTTGTGCATTACACGCAAACAGATTCCTATCGGAATTGGCTTGAAGCAATAAACTATACATTTCCGCAGTTAAAAGAGTCGACGTATAATGTTTCAAGCCTGCACTTCATTGATTTATCTAATATTGAAGACATACTTGATGAGCTTGATAAACTAGCTTTTAAAGAAGTGACTGCGGTACTATTCACAGCATTGTTCTCCAAGAAGACGGTTGCCGTTCATTTAACCGGCATGCTTGATGCATTTATTAATTCAGCTAAACCATCAAATGGTCTGTATCTATCAGATATGAACGAATACACCGAGCAACTTGGCGGAATCAATGTCCCGCTCGTTAATATTTGCAGAGTGGCAAACTGCGATATATCGAACAAGAATTCAGAAATTAAATCATACGTAACGTCATTTCCTTTCGAGTCCGAGTGTGTTTGTATCGAGACCGATTCGGTTCTCGATAGCAATGAAATTAGTCTTGGCCGAAAGGCGGCAGCGGAACTCGCCCAACTTTGCCGACAGATACAATTAGGAGAATGCGACATGTCTAAGATAAAGGAGACCGCACTGTTTAAGCAGATAAAACAATGATTATAAGTTGCTGAGGAATCATTACTGAGCCGGTGAGCAGAAGCTTGTTGTGGGCTTGAATCGCCTGGCTGTATTGAATGCAATTGGTCAACTCAAAAGTGATTAAAGGTTGGCGAGGCCAAGATG
>CALJNY010000215.1 GCA_937981515.1 uncultured Collinsella sp.
TAGTCGTGCGCACCAAGCGTGGCCAGCTTTCCGTTGCCCCCAAGAGTGCGACGCCGCTGTCCAAGGCCGTTCGCCCGCTGCCCGAGAAGTTCCACGGTCTCTCCGACAAGGAGACCCGCTATCGTCAGCGCTATGTCGACCTGATCGCCAACGACGACGTTCGCGAGACCTTCCGCAAGCGCTCGCAGATCCTCTACACGTTCCGCCGCTTTATGGAGTCCGATGGCTACATGGAGGTTGAGACCCCCATCCTGCAGACCATCCAGGGCGGAGCTACTGCCAAGCCGTTCATCACGCACTTCAACGCGCTCGATCAGGAGTGCTACCTGCGTATCGCCACCGAGCTGCACCTCAAGCGCTGCATCGTCGGTGGTTTTGAGCGCGTGTTCGAGATCGGTCGTATCTTCCGCAACGAGGGCATGGACCTTACCCACAATCCCGAGTTCACCACGATGGAGGCCTACCGCGCCTTCTCCGATCTCGAGGGCATGAAGGCGCTCGCCCAGGGCGTCATCAAGGCCGCTAACAAGGCTATCGGCAACCCCGAGGTTATTGAGTATCAGGGCCAGACTATCGACCTGTCCGGTGAGTGGGCAAGTCGCCCCATGACCGATATCGTCTCTGACGTGATTGGTAAGCAGGTCACCATCGACACGCCGGTTGAGGAGCTTGCTGCCGCCGCACGTGAGAAGGGCCTGGAGATCAAGCCCGAGTGGACCGCCGGCAAGATCATCGCCGAGATCTACGATGAGCTGGGCGAGGACACCATCGTCAACCCCACCTTCGTGTGCGATTACCCCATCGAGGTTAGCCCGCTTGCCAAGCGCTTTGAGGATGACCCGCGCCTGACCCATCGCTTTGAGCTGGTCATCGCCGGCCACGAGTACGCGAACGCGTTCTCCGAGCTCAACGATCCGGTCGACCAGGCCGAGCGCTTCGCTGCTCAGATGGCCGAGAAGGCCGGCGGCGACGACGAGGCCATGGAGTACGACGAGGATTACGTGCGCGCCCTCGAGTACGGTATGCCTCCCGCGGGCGGCATCGGCATCGGTATCGACCGCGTGGTCATGCTGCTCACCAACCAGGCTTCCATCCGCGACGTGCTGCTGTTCCCGCACATGAAGCCCGAGAAGGGTTTCCAGTCCGGTGCCGCTGCTGCCAAGGCTGCCGAGGCCGGCAACACCGCGAGCCCCTTCGTCAAGCCGCTCAAGCCCACGGTTGATTATTCCAAGATTGCCGTCGAGCCACTGTTTGAGGAGTTCGTCGACTTTGATACCTTCTCCAAGAGCGACTTCCGCGCCGTGAAGGTCAAGGCATGCGAGGCCGTCAAGAAGTCCAAGAAGCTGCTGAACTTTACGCTCGACGACGGTACCGGCACCGACCGTACCATTCTCTCCGGTATTCACGATTATTACGAGCCCGAGGACCTGGTCGGCAAGACCCTGCTCGCCATCACCAACCTGCCTCCGCGCAAGATGATGGGTATCCCCAGCTGCGGCATGCTCATCAGCGCCATCCACGAGGAGGAGGGCGAGGAGCGCCTCAACCTGATCCAGCTCGATGCCTCCATCCCTGCCGGCGCAAAGATGTACTAACTAGTTACGCGGTTCTACGAACCGCGTAACGGCCCGACGCTGCGCCCTCAGGTTCCGCCGTTCTACCGAACGGCGGACCGGTCGACGCTGCGCGCCGCCCAGAGCGACAATTTGTCATTCAAAAGGCAAGGCATGACCAGAAGGTCTATGCCTTGCCTTTTTCATGCCAACTTGTTCGCTCTGGACGGCGCTCGCTGGCGTAGGCTCAACCTGCGATGCGGCAGATGGGGAGTTCCTTTTGTGTCGGCACTTGGGGACACTCCTTGTAGTCATTGGGGACGTTCTTAAACGACTAGTCAACGGCTATTGCGCACATGGTTCGCATGACAGCCGTCTCTTTTATGTTTCCTTTAGCCGTTGCTGCCTAGGATGGGGTTAGTCGGTAGGAAGGGAGCACCGGGATGGACGATGCGAGCGAGCGTGCTATCGAAGAGGACATGCTCGATCAGTTCAATTACTTTGATGATGAGGACGAGGAGCTGATCGACCGTCGCGAGCCAGCGCCGCTTGATTCCTTTGATCTGGTCGATGAAGAGCCCGACGAGGACGAGGGCGAATCGGCGGAGCCCTCACAGCCTTCGCGCCTTGACTCGCTGCTTTCGAGAGCCCCCATGCACCACGGTGTCCGTGCCGGCGCGCTCCATATGAAAACTGACTGGCACCAGATCGTGACGGCAGGCGATGAACTTGCCGTCGATGCGCCGCTCACCGATAAATCATCCATCATCTGCCGCACCGGTATGCTTATGCTCGCGAGCGGAACGGGTGCCTGGCGCGTGCGCGATACCATGAATCGCGTCGCCGCCGTACTCGGTGTCACCATCCACGTCGACCTGAGTCTCCTATCGTTTGAGTGCACCTGCATCGAAGATGGCCACTGCTTTAATGAGGTCGTCAGCTTGCCCACAACGGGCGTCAATACCCATCGCATTTGGATGATGGAGAGTTTCCTCAAGGAAATCGAGACCTATGGTCGTCGCTTCACGGTGCACGAGTATCACGAGATGCTCAAGACCGTTGAGAGTTCAAAACCTGATTACGCGCCTTGGCAACAGGGCCTTGCGGCGGCCTGCGCCTGTGGCGCCTTTGTCTTTTTACTTGGTGGCGGTCCTATTGAGATGGCATGCGCGTTCGTAGGCGCGGGTGTCGGCAACTTTGCCCGCTCCCATATTCTTAAGCAGGGCCTTGGTCAGTTCAGCGCGCTGACGACCGGCGTTGCGCTCGCTTGCGTTTCGTATCTGCTGGCATTGCTCGGCCTTGGCCAGGTCATACCGGGGGCAATGTCGCACCAAGAAGGCTATATCGGCGCCATGCTCTTTGTGATTCCCGGCTTTCCGCTCATTACGGCAGGCCTCGACATCGCTAAGCTCGACATGCGAAGCGGTATCGAGCGCCTTTCGTATGCCGTATCGATTATTGTGATGGCGACCCTCGTGGGTTGGATGGTTGCCGAGTGCGTGGGACTGGCGCCGGATGACTTCGCCCCGCTCGGCCTCTCACCGTTGGCTCTTACGCTCTTGCGCATACTGATGAGCTTTATCGGCGTATTTGGCTTCTCGGTTATGTTCAACAGCCCAGTAAAGATGGCAGCGGCGGCAGGGCTCATCGGCGCCGTGTCCAATACCTTGCGTCTTGCGCTCGTCGATGCGCCGACGATGCTTCCCTTCCTGGGGCTGAGTGCGGGCATGCCTCCCGAGGCGGCTGCGTTTATCGGTGCGCTGGTATCGGGGCTGCTCGCGAGCTTAGCTGAAATCAAACTCACCTATCCACGTATCGCCCTCACGGTGCCATCGATTGTCATTATGGTGCCGGGTTTGTATCTGTATCGCTCGATGTATTACATGTGCACCTTCGACACGGTCAATATGCTCGGCTGGTTTGTGCGTGCAGTGCTCATCGTGGCGTTTTTGCCCGTTGGCCTGGGTGTGGCACGTACGCTCACCGACCCTCGCTGGCGCCATACCAGCTAATTGGTGCAAGGGGGACATGTTACTTTGCACCAAATGAGTTGCGGTGAAATAGGGACTGAATTGCTGCTCAAACAGGCAAAACAGTCCGTATTCCATCGCAACTTATGGGATCGGGGGGATTATTGGTGCCCCGTATCTCCACAAACTCAACGCTTACGAAGCCCGTGCTGTTCATGGTAGGGTGAAGCCATCACATAAGTAGTCGCAGACGCGTTCATGAGCGGGCGAGACGAACAGCCTGGTTGCCAGGTGGGTTTGCCTCGCCCGCTTTTTTGCGCGCCCGCGCCGATGGAAAGGAACCCTACCTGTATGCCTACCAATAAACGCGAGTCTCTGATCTTTACGTTCATCATGTGCTTTTGCATGGTGCTCTGGATGAGCATCTACAACGTTGCCCTGCAGCACGGGGCCATCAACGGCGAGGTCGTTGCCGCTGCGTGGCTCGGCTTCCCCGTTGCCTACATTTTTGCCATGTGCTGCGACTGGTTCGTCGCCAGCCCGCTCGCCAAGGGTTTCGCCTTTAAGTACTTGGTCGCGCCGGGCAAGAGCTCGCCGCTCGCCATGACGCTCGCCGTTAGCTCCTGCATGGTCGTTCCCATGGTCATCATCATGTCGCTGTACGGTGCCTGCGAGGGTCTGACGCACATGCCCGGCGGCATCCTTGCGAACCTGTATTCCGTGCCCGCGATCTGGATGATCAACATCCCGCATAATTTTGTGATGGCGCTGCCGTGGAACCTTTTGGTAGCCGGTCCGATTTCCCACTTCGTCTTCCGTCGCGCCTTCCCTGTGGGGACGGTTTTCGAGGAGGAGCATGCCGAGCTCTTGGAGCAGGCTATGGCTCCTGAGTGCGAGTAGCTCGCTTAGGGATCTGCTGAGCGCGGGCGACTTGCTTGGTTGGAGCCCTAAGCGTGGATAGCTCTCTCGGCGACATCGCGGGCGTGAGCGGTGCGCATGACCGGAGGCCCCGTGCTGCTCCGTTGCCCGACGTGCTAGCGCGCAGAACAATCTGTTGGTGCATTCGGCGGCTGCTGAAGCGTTTCGGCAGCCGCTTTTTATACGGAGTTTAAATACAACAGTCTGTTGTATTACGTAGAGTGGTATATCTCTAGCAGAAAAAATGCGAGAGACGGAGCATTATGGCGTTGCTAGTAGGACTGGACGTAGGGTCGACGACGACCAAAGTTTACGCGATGCACGAGGATATGACCGAGGCGTGGTGGGGATATCGCCGCCACGGGGCGTGTCAGACAGCGAGCGTGCGCGCCATGCTCGGCGAGCTCGCCGAGCGCTTTCCCCATGAGTCGCTGCGCGTTGCGGTGACCGGCTCGGGTGCGCGCGATATCGCGACCGCGCTGGGCGCCTCGTACGTTCAGGAGGTGGTCGCCAACGCGCTCGCGATCAGCAGGTTCTATCCGCAGACGCGCTGCGCCATCGAGCTGGGCGGCCAAGACGCCAAGATGATCTTCTTCCGCACCAACGATAAGGGAGACATCGAGGTTGCCGACATGCGCATGAACGGCTCGTGCGCAGGCGGTACCGGTGCATTTATCGACGAGATGGCAAAGCTCATGGGGGTCGGCACCGAATCGGGCGAGTTCGAGCAGCTCGCAAGCCGGGGAACGACCGTCCACGAGGTCTCGGGCCGCTGCGGCGTGTACGCAAAGACCGATATCCAGCCGCTGCTCAACGAGGGCATTCCTACCACCGACCTGGCGCTTTCGGCGCTTCACGCGGTCGCCCGCCAAACGATCGGCGGTCTGGCCCAGGGTATCGACATCGAGCCGCCGGTAATCTTCGAGGGCGGTACGCTCGCCTACAACCCCACGCTGGTCCGCGTGTTCCGGGAGCAACTGAATCTATCGGACGATCAGGTTATCGTCCCGCGCGATCCGCAGATCATGGTCGCGCGCGGTGCCGCCCTGTCGCTGACCGACATGTTCGCATCGTCCCAACCGATCGACCTTCCCGACGCTTTTGTCCGGCTGGATAAGCTCGAGACGGTCGCGCCCGCAAGCGGGGAGGGACGTCTTGCCCAGCCCTTTTTTGCCACACCTGCCGAGCAGGCGGATTTTACGGCACGCCATGGCAAAGAGACGCCGGCAAAGGGTCCGGATGCGTATGCGCCCGGAGAGACGGTGCGTGTGGCGCTCGGTATCGATTCGGGGAGCACGACGACCAAGTTCGCCCTGGTCGATGAGGCGGGTGAGCTTGTCGATTCGTTCTACGCGTCTAATAACGGCAGACCGCTCGACGTCGCCCAACAGGGTCTTGTCAGCTTGAAGAACCGCTGGGAGACAGCGGGAGTCACGCTTGCGATCGATGCCGTGGGCACCACGGGATACGGCGAGGAGCTTTTCGCGCGCGCGTTCCACGCCGACTACCATACGGTCGAGACGGTCGCGCACGCCCGCGCCGCGTGCGCATGCGTTCCCGATGCGACCTTCGTGCTCGACATCGGCGGACAGGATATGAAGGCCATCTGGCTCAACCACGGCGTGCTGACCGATATCGTCGTCAACGAGGCGTGCTCTGCGGGCTGCGGCTCGTTCCTCGAGGGTTTTGCCAAAAACCTCGGAATAGCCGTTGAGGATATCGCGACCGAGGCATTTTCGTCCAAAGCCCCCGCCGTTCTCGGCAGCCGCTGCACGGTGTTCATGAACAGCAGCGTCGTTTCCGAGCAGCGGCGCGGTAAGGGTCCGGGCGACATCATGGCTGGTCTCTGCCGTTCGATTATCGAGAACGTGTTCACCAAGGTCATTCGCGTTTCAAATCTCAACCGTCTGGGCGACAAAGTCGTCGTCCAGGGCGGCACGTTCCGAAACGACGCGGTGCTGCGCGCATTCGAGCAGTATCTGGGCAAACCCGTCACGCGTGCGCCCCACCCGGGGCTGATGGGCGCTATCGGTATCGCCCTGCTCGCGCGCGAGGAATGCCGCAAGGGCGACGCCGGCACGTCGTTTATCGGGCTCGATGCCGTGGAGCGCTTCGAGCATCGCGAGTTCGGCGGCGTTACCTGCCGTCGGTGCAACAACCGCTGCCAGCGCGCGGTCGTGGCATTTGGCGACGGCTCGCTTTACGTCACGGGCAATCGCTGCCCGCGCGGCGGCGCCATCTCATGGGATGAGCTCGTGCGCGAGGTTCCCGCGGCGGAGGAGCTGCGTCCGCAGGGTGCTTGCGAGGCACAGGCACCCGGCACGGGGCGCGACCGGACCGCGGCTGCCCCCAATCTCTTTGTCGACCGCGAGAAGCTGCTGTTCGAGTCATGCCCCACGGTTCCCGTCTGCGGGGGGCGCGATGTCACGATCGGCATTCCCCGTGTGCTCGAGTTCTGGGACACCATGCCGTTCTGGTCGACGTTCTTCAGCACGCTCGGCTTTAAGGTGCGCGTCTCGGGACGCAGCACCAAGGCGATGTACGAGCGCGGTCTGGCGCACGTCACATCCGACACCGTGTGCTTCCCGGCCAAGCTCGTCCACGGGCACATCCGCAATCTCGTCGACGCCGGCGTCGACCGCATCTTCATGCCCATCATCACGACGGTGCCCACCGAAAACACCGCCTCTACCAGCGAGTGGATGTGCGCCGTCGTAAAGGGATACCCCTACGTGATGCGCAATTCCGATAACCCGGAGGAGCGTTTCGGCGTTCCGTTCGATACGCCGCTGTTCCACTGGTACGACGAGGGCGACCGAAACCGCCAGCTCAAGGCGTGGTGCAAGGAGACCTTCGATATCGATGCCGACCTGGTTGCCAAGGCGACCGAGCAGGCGGACCGCGCGCAGCAGACGTTTGAGAACCAGCTGCAGCTGCGCGGCAGGCAGGTGCTCGAGAACGTGCGCGAGGACGGCGGCTACGCGGTGGTGATCGCTTCGCGCCCGTACCACAACGACCCGCTGGTCAACCACGGGCTGCCCAAGCTCTTCTCTGAGCGCGGCATCCCCGTGCTGACGCCCGATGCGGTGCCGGGGGTCTGCAGCGTCGATCTTTCCAACAGCCGCATCGACATCGTGAACAACTACCATGCGCGCATGCTGTCGTGCGCGGTCATCGTCGCATCGACGCCCGAGCTCGAGCTCGTGCAGATGGGCAGCTTCGGCTGCGGCCACGATGCGTATCTCACCGACGAGATCGCGCGCATGATGGGCGAGATGGGCTCCAAGGTTCCGATGATGATCAAGCTCGATGAGAGCGACGTCGCCGGTCCCATGGGCATTCGCGTGCGTTCGTTTATCGAGTCGGTCAACCGTCGTCGCGCGGAGGAGCGTGCCGAGGGCGCCCGGGTGCACGCGGTCCATCCGCTCGACGACCCGTATAAGGTCAAGTACACCAAGCGCGACCGGCACGACAAGATCGCGCTGGTCCCCAACACCTCCCATGCGTTCTGCAGGCTCATGACCGCGGCGATGCGCAATCAGGGCGTGCGCGCCGAGGCCCTTGATATCGGGCGCGAGGATGCCATCCGCCTGGGCAAACGCTATGTGCACAACGACATCTGCTTCCCCGCGCAAATCGTGATCGGCGAGGCGCTCGCGGCACTCGAGAGCGGTAAGTACGACCCGCACGACGTCGCCGTGGTGACTGGCAAGTATATCGGCGACTGCCGCCTGACGCACTACATGCCCCTGCTGCGCCGCGCGCTCGACGACGCGGGATACGACTATGTCCCGGTGCTCACCAACGACGACGTCGATGCCCACAATGCGCATCCGGGCTTCAAGCTCGGCCTTGGCCCGAGCATCCAGATCGCCTACGGTCTTCCCATGATCGATACCCTCGAGGCCATGCTTAGGCGCATCCGTCCCTACGAGCTCGAGAAGGGCGCGGCGGACGCTGCGTTCGACCGCGCGCTCGATGAGGTTATCGAGGGCATGGAGCGCTCCGGGCTGAGAGGCCAGGCGACGGGCTTCAAACGCGCGCTTGCGATCATGGACGCCGTTCCGTACGACCGCTCGAACCCGTATCCGACCGTTCTCATCGTGGGCGAGTACCTGCTCAATTTCCATCTCGGCGCCAACCACGAGATCGAGCGCTACCTCGAGGACAACGGGCTCGAGGTCATCGAGGCGCGCATGACCGACGTGATCCGCAAGACCTATTTCTACAAGCATGCGCAGTCGCGCGAGTTCCACGTCGACCTGTCGCTGCCCGAAAAGGCCTGGTACGCCACGGCGGACAACCTGTTCGAGCTCGCGCACGACCGTTGCGACCGCCTGGGCGCGGCGAGCCCGCTCTACGAGCCGCCGACGCGCATGCCCGAGCTCGTGCGCGCGAGCGATAAGATCCTGCACCATACGTTCGATGCGGGCGAGGGCGTGCTGATTCCGGCGGAGATCCTCGAGCACGCCAAGCGCGGCTGCCGCAACTTCGTGATCCTGCAGCCGTTCGGGTGTCTGCCCAACCATGTCGTGGGGCGCGGGCTCATCCATGCGCTCAAGGAGCAGTATCCCACGGCGCAGTTCCTGCCGCTCGACTACGATCCCGACGTGAGCTTCGCCAACGTGGAGAACCGTCTTCAGATGCTCATCATGAACGCCAAGGCGCAGGGGTGCGGTGAGGCGCATGGCGAGACCGCGTAAGGACGCCGATGCGCCCGATGCACGCACCCGTATCATCGAGGCGTTTTGGGAGCTCATCGAGAACAACAGCATCTTCGAGCTGTCGGTTGGCGAGGTGACCCGCGCCGCCCGGTGCAATCGCGGAACGTTTTACTACTATTTTCACGATTTCGATGAACTCGTCGCCATCGCCATAGCCCAGCTGCTGCAGGATAACGAGCTCATCACCGATGCCCTCTGGCATTTTTCGAGCGAGGGCGACCTTTCGGCGTTCGACCGGCGCGACGTCCGCTGCCTGCTGCGGCGCATCGTCATTACCATGAGAGCGGGTGCCGCCGAGCAGGTCGTGCAGGGCATCCATACGATCATCATCGACCGCGTGAGAGAGATCGTCCACCCCGACGGAGAAGAGCTCAAGGCGGATTCGAGCTTTGCGGTGGGCTTTCTGGTCTCGGGCATCATGGACTTTGTGATGGCGGTCGGCTTTGCCCGGGAGGGCGGCGAGGAGATAGACCTCGAGCAGCTGGGGGACAGCGCGTGCGCGTACCTGAGGGCGGTCGCCATGCAGACGGTGGAAACGGTCGCGCAAGTCGAGGGCGTCGATACATCCGAGCTGCTCGAACGCGTCTCCAAGGAGGCCGATGCCTATCGCGCATCGCGTGCGACGAGTCCCGACGTGGTGAAAGACGCCTAGGGTTTCTCTTGCGGGGCGCCTGTCGCGCATCGCGCGGTGAGTCCCGCGATGCGGTCATAACCTGCATTCATGTGAGCCGGGTTTATAGATATTCCTCCAGCTGTTAACATAGACAACCTGTGGGTAAAGAGACAAAAGCGCCGCCGACGGGCGGGCGTTTTGATTTCGATGAACTCATGTAAGGAAACGAGCATGTTAGATAGATTTACCGATCGAGCGCGCAAGGTCATGTCGATGGCCAAACAGGAGGCGCTCGATCTTCATTCAAATAAGGTGGGCACCGAACACCTGCTGCTCGCGCTTGCCAAGGAGGATGAGGGCATTGCCGCCGAGGCACTGCGCTCGCTTGATATCTCCTACGACGACATCATGGACACCCTCAAGGAGGTCCAGACCACGGTTCCCGAGCCCAGTGAGGAGACCGAGGCGGCTAAGCTCGCCTTTACGCCGCTCGTCATTAGCGTTATGGAGCGTTCATTCCGCGTGGCGCGTGAGAATAACCAGACCTACGTGTCGACCGAGCACTTGCTGATCGGCATCGTCGAAGAGGGCAACGGCATGGCCATGGACATCCTCATGCGCCTGGGTGTGTCGTCCGCCTCTATCAAAAAGGCTATCGAGAAACTCACCGCCAAGGACCAGGACAAGAAGCGTCCGCTCGCCGGCGCCGGTGCTGGTCGTCCCGGTGCGGGCCTGCCGTTCTTTAGCGGCTCGGATGCCTCTCAGCAAAAGGGGAGTGGCACCGACACGCTTAAGCAGTTCGCCACCAACCTTACGCAGAAGGCCCGCGACGGCGAGCTCGACCCCGTGATCGGTCGCGAAAAGGAAGTCCAGCGCATGATGGAGATCCTTTCGCGCCGCACCAAGAACAACCCGCTTATCTTGGGCGACCCCGGCGTGGGCAAGACGGCCATCGTCGAGGGCCTGGCGCAGCAGATCGCTGCCGGCAACGTGCCCGAGAACCTCATGAACCAAAATATCTGGACGCTCGACCTGCCGGGCCTCGTGGCGGGTGCCAAGTATCGCGGCGAGTTTGAGGAGCGCCTCAAGAACGTGATCCAGGAGGCCACCGAAGCCGACGACGTCATCCTGTTTATCGACGAGATGCACACCATCATCGGTGCCGGTTCTGCCGAGGGCTCCATCGATGCAAGCTCCATGCTCAAGCCCGTGCTCGCGCGCGGTGCCTTCCAGATTATCGGCGCCACCACGGCCGAGGAATTCCGCAAGTACCTCACCAAGGACCCGGCCTTCGAGCGTCGCTTCCAGACCATCGACGTCGAGGAGCCGAGCGTCGAGGACACGGTCAAGATCCTGACCGCGCTCAAGCCGCGCTACGAGGAGCACCACCATGTGCGCTATACGCAGGGTGCTATCGAGGCCGCCGCGAACCTCTCCAACCGCTACATCCAGGATCGCTTCCTGCCCGATAAGGCCATCGACCTCATCGACGAGGCCGGTGCCCGCGCTCGCATCGCCGCGAATCGCGCGCCCGAGCCGGTGCGTGAGGCCGAGCATCGCGTGGAGGAGCTTAAGGCCGCCGCGCAGGAGGCCACCGAGAGCGACGACATGAACAAGGCCGCCGAGATCACCGAGCAGCAGAAGGCCGCCGAGATTGAACTCGCCGAGGCCAAGGCCGCCTGGACCGCCGAGCTCGACGCCAGCCCGCTCACCATCGATGTGAGTCAGATCGCCGATATCGTGTCCGTGACTTCGGGCGTGCCGGTGTCCTCGCTTACCGAGAGCGAGAGCCGTCGCCTGCTGCAAGCCGAAAGCGTGCTCAAGACGCGCATCATCGGTCAGGATGAGGCTGTCGAGGCAGTTGCCAAGGCCGTGCGCCGCAGCCGTTCGCCGCTCAAGGACCCGCGTCGCCCCGGCGGCAGCTTTATCTTCCTGGGTCCCACCGGCACGGGCAAGACCGAGCTCGCCAAGACGCTCGCCGAGTACCTCTTTGGCAGCAAGGATGCACTCATCAGCTTCGACATGTCCGAGTTCGGTAGCGAGTTCGAGGCCTCCAAGCTCATCGGTAGCCCTCCGGGTTACGTCGGTCACGACGAGGGCGGCCAGCTCACCAAGGCCGTTCGTCGCCACCCGTACTCGGTCGTGCTGTTCGACGAGATCGAGAAGGCGCACCCCGATATCTTCAACATCTTGCTGCAGGTGCTGGAGGAGGGCCGCCTGACCGATAGCCAGGGCAAGACGGTCGACTTCCGCAACACCGTGATCATCATGACGTCCAACGTGGGCGCTCGCGAGATTGCGCAGGATGCGAGCGTTGGCTTTGGCACCACCGGCGAGCAAGGTCTCACGTCGAGTGAGATCCGTGGTCGCGCGATGGGCGAGCTCAAGCGCCTGTTCCGCCCCGAGCTGCTCAACCGTATCGACGACATCGTGGTGTTCCAGAAGC